>CALIQO010000150.1 GCA_938044055.1 uncultured Saprospiraceae bacterium | reverse complement strand
TTTACCAGCAAGTCTAGGAAAGGTGCTGCTTCTCCTTGATTGATGGTCGCATCGAAATCTATATTCCCCAGCCCAAAAACAAATTCCCCGTCCACTTTTCCAGAATGACACTGCATACAATTAGGTGCAACAATGTCTTCTCCATTAGGCGCTTTCGTCAGATTGAAACTGTAATTGATGTCTGTACTGGGACCGGTTCTCTCGAGAAGATTTTCTGAAGAAGTCATTAATCCAAATGTGGTTCCATACATTCCAGCAGGTACACCACTGTCTACATAGTCCCCATATAATAAGTAGTTTTTGCCTTGAGCGGCATCCCCACTTCTCTGAGTAGTCGCTTCTATGGTGGTTAGATATTCTCTTACATCTTCATAAGGGTTGACAGTAGGTTCTTTATTTTCTGCACATGCCATAACTAAGAATACAATTCCCAGTCCTATATAAGTTGTCTTAAGTCTAGCATCCATACCGTTCAGTAGCTTAGTAAGTGAATTTAATCGGAAAATTGAAACCTCAAGTAGATTATACGCGTCTTTCATGTAATAACTGCTTAATTTATAGGTTGTTCATAGATAACGTACGAACTGCCTAGGAAAGTAAGCATTTGAACATTTAAAAATTGTAAGAACATGAGACGAAAGTATAAAATGACAGGATTTGCGAGATTTCTAATCTTCTTAATAATGTTTACCCCTCTTGCTTATATGGGTGCAGCCTATTACAATGGCGAGGATGGTTTAGATAAGATTAAGACCTTCATCGAGGAAAAAGTACTAGGAAATGAACCGTCAGAAAAAAAGATTGAAACAGAAGAAATAATAGACGTTGCAGAAAAAGTAGACGCTGAAAAATCAGTAGAAGCTGAGATCCTTACACTCTCTAAAGACGATATCATAGCCAAGCAAGAAGCTGAAATTAATGCCTTAAAAGAAAGAGTAAACAAGTTAGAAAAACTGGTAGAAAGCATGCAAGAAAAGGCTGCTGTAGAATAAAATAGTGTGATGTAAACTTATATGGTAATACGCAGAATGTATTGAATATTATAGGTCAGATCACTACGCAACCACTGGTTTCTTCTACCGATTATAAAATGCTAAGCAATCAAGTTATTCACGTCGTGAATAATGAAGCTAATTTCTATGTTGCCTCTATAAGTTCCCAGAATAGCTGGGATTCCAGTAATCTCAGATTTAAAGGAGCAAAGGTTTATTATCGGACTCCTTAATACAAGGAGATATATTGATTTTTAAAGCTATTGATATATCCAAGGTTTTATTTTTACTATGGATGGTTGCTCCCTTACATCTCCTTCATAACAAGGACGCGAAAGACTATTGAGTTGTGAAATTATAAAAGAATTTAGATCATCAATTCGCGTAGCTAATCTTCACTTTTTCTTTCGACTTTTTATATAAAATCAATGAAGAGATAATGAGTAGAAGCATAAGGGAAATTTTATAAATAGCAATTCCTAAAACCATGCCTCCATGGGCACTAGGGGAAACAAAACTGACCAAGTAATACATAGAAGCACGAATCCCGATAGAGGACAAAATCACGATAAAAACTAGGAAAGGTATTTTAATCAATCTATCCGTTAATTCTTTTCCTGAGGTGTATCTATGATACACCAACCAGACTAACCCTTCGATCGAAAGAAGCATGATGGTACCGGCAACCCAAACAATATTATCTGTTAGCGAAAAAAATTGAGTAGTAATGATAGTAGATACGTAAACCAACATTTCTGTAAATAATGTAAATGCAAAAAAGATCAATATTCCATGTACATAAGGAAACATCTTCTGAATAGTAAGTCTGTGTGGGTCTACCTTTCGATACTCGGTAGCAATGACATCTATTCGCCCGATGCGCTTGCATGCTATTATGTATGCTTCTTCATCATCTAAGTCCTTGTCCTTCAGAATTTCGATTTCATCATATAGATGGCTTTCCAGCTCCATAATGTTGTCTTCAGATAGGCCTGCTATTGCAAGCATGTTTTGTTTCCAATTGCTGATTTTCTCTTCTAAGTTAAACGAGGATTGACGTTCCATAATTTCGCTATTATATTGTTCATAATGATCCAGTTCTCTTTCTCACTCGTCAGTGTCTGCTTCCCTTTAGAACTGATTTTATAGTATTTCCTTTTTCTACCATTCTCTGCCACTTCCCAGTACGATTCTATAAGCCCCTTTTTCTCTAGCTTATGTAATACTGGATATAATGTTCCATCACCGTACTCAATTACGCCATCAGAAACTTCCTTGACCCGCTGTACAATTTCATAGCCGTAAGAAGGCTCTTCAGATAGAATAGAAAGTAAGATGGGAATGGATGAGGCACCGATGAGTTCTTTAGATAATTTTTTCATAGAGTTTTACTTATATCAAAGTGATTCAAAAACGTATCATTAGTTCCATGACATGTTGTTGACTCTCAATGTAGCTAATAGATATCTTATCAGAATATCTATTAGACCGCTTCATTATCAAACATACATCGAAGTTCGATATAAGTCAAGAAAAAAGTAAATTTTCTTGCACAAAAAAAGGAGGAAGACACAATTGTTCTTCCTCCTCTAACAACAACGATTACTTAAAATCAATAATTTTTTGGTGGTTATTCATTGGACAGAAATAGAAAGAAAACTTAGTGGTTTCTTACCATCTCTGATTACACGTGGGTTATGCACGGGTATACTAAGTAGTTTTAATTTCTAGACGAATTCATCTTCGTCGTGATAAGGCACAGTTTCATATCTCGCCAGTTCTAGTCGATCACCATTGCGCTCTTCTATGAATACCACATCGTTCTCAGCTGTAACCTTGTGGATGCTGTCGCCTCTCTCCCAGGCTTCCCACTTCATAGCCATCTTTTCTGACATATCTTTACCTATCGTAAAGATAAAATGCAGACTCAGTAGCAATCCCCATCCGATGATGGGAAATATGAACCACCATCCATCCCATGCATTGTAGGTAACGGCATTTAGGGTTATAAAGAAGCCAGAAAGCGCTCCGAACCACAATGCATGCATCAAAAAATTCCGCTTCCTTCTCACTCTCTTATGGGTTATGTGTCTTTTTGTTTTTCTTCTTCTTGCCATCTGATTTATATATTTGAATCTGAAAGTATAATTTAGAGATTCATTTCCTTCGATGCTCGCTTGATCGACGAATGGCATGGATTTATCGGCCAGTGAAAAAGTCTTCACTGCATCATACGGTATAAAGAATATGTTAAAGGAATCAAGCTGAGTTATTGATGTAAATAATAATGATGTTATTCGTATTGTTATAATATGAAAGAAGAAGGCACATTTGCGTAAGCGGACCCCCTTCTACCTATTAATCAATTCAATTATAAAAACGATCCATACAATGAAATTCCAATTGAGTACCCTTCTATTCGTATTGTGTCTGATCTACTCTTGCTCCACCAGTAAAAAAGTGGTAGACAACGCAACTACTGCAGCCAACTCTAAAGCGGTTGCTGTAGCTGATACCACGAAAAAAGACATGAAAAAAGACAAGTCTAAAAAGCCTAAGAAGCCTAAAGAAAAGAAATACACAGACATCATTACCGATGAAGCTGTGAGTGACACTGGCTTATTCGTAGT
>CALIQO010000149.1 GCA_938044055.1 uncultured Saprospiraceae bacterium | reverse complement strand
CTACCCAGTATGGATAATTTGAACTCTTCTCAGTAGTAACATTTACTTGTTTTTCTGCACCTTCATAATCCTTATTATCGAATGCCATCTGCGCGAGTAAGAAGTTAGATTCTGCAGCCTGCCTATTGTTGCGATTGGATACTTGCCCGAATGCATACTTAGCATCCTTAAAGTTTCCAGTATTATAACTTGCTTTCCCTAAGTAGAAATAGGCAGTATATTTTTCATTGCTGCTTGACAATGTATTGGCAATGACCTTATTGGCATAGTTAATAATAGAAGGATTAGACGATATCTTAAAAGCAGATCGTAATGCGCCCAACTCTGCTTCATATATTTCTTCTTCTGCTTTAGCTTCTACCGCAAGACTGCTATAGTACTTGTATGCTTTGGAAAAGTTCTGAGTATAGTTAAATGAAATGATGGCCGCCTTCCTCAGAGAACTTAAGTAGTTGTCATTGAGTCCTTCTTTTACGATATACTCATAATCTCTGAGAGCTTGGCTGTACTTTTTAAGAATTGATTGTGATTCTGCTCGGAAGAATCTAGCTTCCAATCGATAATATCCTTTTTCATAGGTTGTAAGATATTTGTCGAAAGACGCAATAGATTTCTCATACTCGCCGTCATCATATTGAGACTTAGCAATCTGGTAATTCAAGCTGTCTCTTGCAAATGCAGAGACCTCATACCCAGGAATGGTTTCAAGGAAAGTAAAATAGTCCTCTGTCTGGGCTAGGTCGTCGATATAGATTTCTTCTATCGAGATGAGTGCTTCTTGAGATTCTTTACTATTAGGATTGTTGTTGAAAACTTCCTTGTAATAAATAAGGGCTTGTTCTGAATCTCCTTGATTGTAACTGATGAGGCCTAGCTTGAGATAAGCCGCATTGATTAAATTGCTCTTGCCTTTATAGTAGCTTATAATGCGGTTGTAAGAAACTGCTGCAGGTCCAGTGTTGCCTAGATTTAAGTAAGTATCTCCCAGCGATATCAATGCATCATCTGCATACTCTGAAGCTGGGTACTTGCGACTGAGATCTTCTAGAGTGAGGATCTTCTCATACGGCTGATTGAGTAATCCTTGTATTAAGCCTTTCTGAAACATCGCGTACATGAATCCAGTTGCATTTCTATCTATGGATTGATTGTAATAGATGAGTGCTTCTTCATAAGCATTGTTCTTAAACATGCAATCCCCTGCACGAAGCAAGGCATCAGGTAGAATACGATTAAGGATATATTCATTTCCTATGTCTTCTCGTATCAAGTTGATTCCTACGATGGCATTCTTAAAGTGAAAAGAAGACTTTCCATATTCTTCATTTTTAAGATAATTGTACCCTTGAGTATAATGAGCTATATAGGGAGAAGATTCTTCAGGCAATCCACCCAGGCCGTTACTCATCGTGAAATATATGTCAAATGCATCTACGCTTTCTTCATAGTTTCCTTCTACAGAATGCATATATGCTTTCCAGAATTGTGTCTGAGTTACAAGTCTCACATCATTAGGGTAGGTGAGGGACTTCTCGAAATATACTTTACTGTTTCCTAAATTACCATCATTGAGTAATTGTATTCCTCGTTTAAAACTTATGATCTGATACGTGTCCTCTAGGTCTGGTCCTAAGCTACCTAGTGATTCTATAATTGCAATGCTGTTCTCAAAATCTTCTGAATTCAACAAAAGGTCGTTAACAATACTTCTTGCCTTTTTATAGAATGGTGAAGCTTCTGGAATGCCTACAAGTGTATTAATTGCCTCTCTATCGAAATTAAGTTCTGCAGAAATTTTACCAAAATTAAACGTTGCCTCTTCTGTCATCCTCGGCTCAAAAGACATGTCCATTACCTTCTTGAAAGCCGTCCTGGCAGAAGTCTTATCCTCTAAACTTAGATAACAATCCGCAATATAATAGTTTACCAGTTGGCCTAGATTAGAATTAAGTAAAGCAATTTCTCTGAAATTTTCAACGGCTTTATTATAGAGGCCCAGTTGATATTGTGTGAACGCTAGCTGATAGAATTCTTCCTTAGTAAGCTTATCGGTATTCGCTTCGTAGAATTCTAGATGAGGTAGTGCTTTCTGATACAATCCCTCTCTGAAATATGCTTGACCTAGAAGCAGTCGGATGAAGTTCTTACGCTGTACATTGCCTTGTAATATTTTCTGCTCGCCGTATGAGATTAATTCATCGAATTGGTCTTGGGCGAAATAGATCTGGCAGATGTAGTATGGAATCAACGGGCTATATGCCGATGAGTTTTCTACGCGCTTAAAACTCTGTACAGCACCAGCATAATCTCCATCAAAGTACTGGATCATCCCGTAGTAATAATTGTTTGGGTAGAAGTACCTATTTCTGATTTCCTTGCTAGAGCCAAATTTTGCTTTCGCTTCTGCGAATTCTTTAAGAACAAAATGACTGTAACCACACTTAAAATTTGCCTCTGAGCTCACTTCATCTGATAGCAAATCAAGATCAATCTTTTCGTAATTATCAATACTCTGATCGTACTTCCTTCCATTATAGTACAGACTTCCAAGCGCTATAATGGCATCATAAGAAGATGGATCAGGATACGTTTCCTTAATGAAACTTATCAGTTTATTTTCTGATTCTGGGGTTTTTAAGGCAAGCCCAGAAAGCTTAATTATGGAAGAGATTTTCTCTCTGTATTCAGGAGAAATATAATTATTAAATACTTGTTCTGTGCTTAAGTATTCTCTACCTGCAATTGCGGCCGGACCGTACAACCCGTCATTGTACAATTCTATGCTCAAGTGGTACAACTCTTCAGGAGTATGAAAGTCCTGAGTATGTTGAGACCATACAGACTGCATTAAAAAGAACAGGAAGAAAAAAGAAAGCGTATGTTTCATAAATTGCGTCTTCGCCATTTCATGCGATCTAATAAAATAAGGTATTGCTAACGTCAATAAGCGATTAGTAAGCCTTATAAACCAAGGCACAAATGTCTGAATATATTATCAGTACTGGTAATATATACGCAATTAATATGTGATTTATTTCATCTTTAACAGCTTCTATTATAAAACTTCCTGTCCGCGATTATAGGAAATGTATATAAAAGGAAAACTTACCGTCTTATTAAGCTATTATATCTGGAATTCAAGGATGGTTTTTTCTATGATATCGCAACACTGATGAATCTCTTCTTCCGTCATTACAAGAGGTGGTGCGAATCTGATAATATTTCCATGTGTAGGCTTAGCCAGTAATCCATTCTCCTTAAGGTTGACGCATATGTTCCAAGCCGTCTTGCTGTCTTCAGTATCATTGATAACAATAGCATTAAGCAAGCCTTTTCCTCTGACTAGATTGACTAAGTCGCTCTTATCTACAAGTTGCTGCATGCGATTTCTAAAAACAATTCCCAGCTTCTCTGCATTCTGGGAGAGGCCTTCATCATCGATTACTTGTAAGGCAGTTGTTGCAACTGCACAGGCTAGCGGATTCCCACCGAAAGTAGAACCGTGTTCGCCCGGTTTTATACACAACATAATATCATCATCAGCAAGCACAGCAGATACTGGAAAAACCCCACCAGAGATTGCCTTACCTAGAACTAGAATATCTGCCCTCGTTTCGTAATTGTTTTCGCACTTACCTGCACAAGTGCAATTGCCACATGTAGCTAGCAGTCTTCCTGTCCTGGCTATACCTGTCTGGACTTCATCAGCTATAAAAAGAACATTTTTTTCTTTACACATTCTTTTTACTTCTGGTAGATAGTTGGCATCAGGGACAACAACACCTGCTTCTCCCTGGATGGGCTCAACAATAAAGCCTGCGACATTAGGATCTTCTAGTGATAGCTTGAGCGCTTCTAAGTCGTTGTACGGAATGATTTCATAACCCGGCATATACGGACCGAAGCCTTTGGTAGAATCAGGGTCTACACTTGCAGATATAACAGCCATAGTCCGGCCATGAAAGTTTCCAGACGCAAAAATTATTTTAGCCTTGTTTTCTGGAATCCCCTTTTTAGTATAAGCCCATTTTCTACAGAGTTTTAGAGCGGTCTCTACAGCCTCTACTCCTGTATTCATCGGAAGCACTTTTTCATACCCGAAATAGTTGGTCAGAAATTTCTCATATACGCCCAGTTGGTCGTTGTAAAAAGCCCTTGAAGTTAAGGTGAGTTCTTGAGCTTGTTGTGTAAGCGCATCTATGATTCTCGGATGGCAATGGCCTTGATTCACAGCGGAATATGCTGATAAAAAATCGAAGTATTTTTTTCCTTCGGCATCCCAGACATAGACTCCTTTTCCCTTAGATAATACCACGGGAAGGGGATGGTAATTATGGGCTCCATATCTGTCTTCAAGAGCCATCAATTCTTGTGATGTCATGCGCCTATTTTCTATCATAGTCTTTTATAAGATGGTTACTTAATTCTGCGAAGATAAGTAAGTAGAATGAACTTCTCATTTAGAATTTTATATCGTATGTTAAGTAAGGATAACTTACCTTAGCATTATGAGGAAAAAAATCATAAAAAACGCCAGATATATCAATGAAGGCGCCATTCTAGAAGGAGATATTGAAATTGTTGGTGATAGAATTTCTAAGGTCGGTGGGATCATAGAAGGTGTTGCCGAGGAGATCGATGCAAGTGGCATGGTAGTAATACCTGGAATTATAGATGATCAAGTGCATTTTAGAGAACCCGGATTGACACATAAGGGCAATATTGCTACAGAATCAAGAGCAGCACTCGCTGGAGGCGTAACCTCCTTTATGGAAATGCCTAATACGAAGCCACCAGCCTTAACCCAGACTGCTCTACAAGAGAAGTATGACATTGCAGCCCGCACCGCTTATACCAATTATTCCTTTTTTATGGGTGCAAGCAACGACAATCTAGAAGAAGTATTGAAAACAGATGAGACGACCGTCTGCGGTATCAAAGCATTCATGGGATCAAGTACAGGTAATATGCTTGTAGATGACCCAGTAACGCTAGAAGGACTGTTTTCTCAAGTTCCTATGTTGATCGCTACGCATTGTGAGGATGAAGCAACCATCAGAAACAACAAGGCAATTTTTGCGGAAAAGTACGGAGACACTCTTTCTGCTATCCACCATCCCATGATACGATCTGAAGAAGGCTGTTACATTTCTTCATCATACGCTAGAGATCTTGCAGCTAAGCATGGAACGAGGCTCCATATCTTGCATATTACAACTGAGAAAGAACTCGCATTGTTTCGAAATGATATCCCACTTGAGGAGAAGAAGATTACTTCTGAAGCCTGTGTACATCACTTATACTTTTCTCAAGAAGATTACCCTCAACTGGGAAATAAAATCATCTGTAATCCCGCCATCAAGAAACCCTCTGACAGAGCAGCAATATTCGAAGCAGTACTTGATGGTAGGATAGATATCATAGCAACAGATCATGCGCCTCATACTATAGAAGAGAAAAGCAAGCCCTATGCACAAGCACCATCTGGATTGCCACTCATACAACATACGCTTAACATCATGTTGTCCTATTACCACAGTGGTAAGATAAGTCTAGAGCATATCGTACAGAAAATGTGTCATGATCCGGCTAGGTGTTTTAAACTGGCTGAACGAGGCTACTTAAGAGAAGGATACTATGCCGATCTAACCTTGGTGGATCTTGAAGAAGAGTGGACGATAGCAACAGACAATATCCTATATAAGTGTGGATGGTCACCGCTGGAAGGAAGAACAATGAAGGGCAAGGTCAAGGAAACAATTATCAATGGGAGAACATGCTACCGAGATGGGGGATTCTTTATACAGGGCGGTGGACAGCGATTACACTTCCATACTTCTCACTGATCATTTCTGATAATAAGTGAAAGGAGTAACGAGATTACCGTTCCGGTAATTGGGGCACGGATGGCAGTCTGTTTCATATAATTAGGAATAGTAAAGAAAGTATCTGCCTGCTCAGGGTCGATTCCATCTTCTAATACAGCATACTGAGATAGGTTACTTAAGAAATCAGGTGTGATAAAGTTATGGATGATCCATTGAGTTAATGGGGCAAATATGGCAATGAATATGGATATCAGTATTCCAGAAATCAAGCTTTCCTTGAACGATGTTATACCTCCTCTTTTCTTACGAGCATCTCGCAAAGCCAAAAAATAAACCAAGAAAGAAACAGGAATAAAAAAGTAAGTGAATTTCTGGTATCCCGCGATGTTGTCTCCGTGATAACCCATTGATTTTTCTAGTGCCATCCATAGGATAGTCACTAAAGAAAAAAGGAGTGCCCATCTGATTTCTGTTGTTCTGTTCTTAAGCATCCGCTTTGTGGTTTTAAATAATCGATAAATCTCCTGAGTGTCCTAGTTTCCACCTTCCTCTATCATCTTTTTTAAGGACTCCCGCTTCTACAACTGGGTCGTGTTCGAAAAGGAAAACAGCATCCATACCAGAAGCACGTTCGTACAATTCAGATTTTTCTTTCAACGTATCCAGCGGACGTATATCGTAGGCCATAACATAAGGCAGGCGGACATGATGAGAAGATGGGACAAGGTCTGCTGTATAGATTAAGGTTCTTCCGTCGTCCATTTTTATATGTGGAAGCATCATGGCTTCCGTATGGCCGTAGACGAAGTGCAGAGAGATCCGATCTGTAAATGAAACACCTTCTTCTACATCTATAAATTTCAATACATTTTGTTCCTTCAGTGGAAGGATGTTTTCTTTTAAGAAGCTGGCAGCTTCTCTAGGATTAGGGTCAATGGCCCATTTGTAGTGTTTCTCATTGCTCCAGTAGGTAGCATGTGGGAATTGTGGAATCAGATGGTCGCCTTCCTTGATAATTGCTCCACCGACATGATCGAAATGCATGTGTGTGAGTAAGACATCTGTTATGTCTTCTGGCTTGACCCCATGGTCGGCAAGCGAAGAAATCAAGGTTTTAACCCCGTGTGGCTCGAAATGGGATCTGAATTTTTCATTTTGTTTATTCCCTATACCTGTGTCAATTAATATTTTTCTTTCTCCGTCTTCAACCAGCAAGCACCGCATGGACCAAGTACATAGATTTTTTTCATCTGCAGGATTCAGTCTGTTCCACATAGATTTAGGGACAACACCAAACATGGCTCCACCATCCAGTTTAAAAAAACCAGTTTCAATAATTGATATACGCATAGTACCTTGTTTATGAGAATCCAATGGATTGTTTGCTGTGATGCAATTCTTGCGATAAACCGATCATTCTTAAGGCTGTGGCGGCGGCTTCTATTCCTTTATTGCCATGCTTGCCACCAGCTCTAGCGATGGCTTGCTCCTTAGAGTTAGGTGTTAATACGCCGTAGATCACAGGCTTGCCACTTGACAATCCTAGATTCATGATTCCCTGTGCTACCGCGTTATTGATGTATTCATCGTGTTTCGTTTCTCCCTTGATGACACAACCTATACACACGACTGCATCGAGTTTTTCTTTTCCCGCAAGCAGTCTGGCACCGAGTGGAAGTTCATAGGCTCCAGGAACTGTAACAACATGTATATGGTCTTCTGTAATTCCAGCTGAAAGTAGGGTAGAATAGCAACCATCTTTCAAGGGCATAGTGATGTCGTCGTTCCATTCTGAGACAACTATTCCGATATGCAACCGTCCAGGTTGACTCAGATTAGGAAGTTCTACTTCGGAGAGGCTTTTATCTTTACTAGACATGTAGTTTTATTTAATTTAGGTGTAGAAGGATAAATATAGAAAGACTTGATTTTCGTTTGCAATAAAATGGAATAAAAAAAGAGCTTATCCAGGTGAATAAGCTCTTTAATTAATTCTTTATAAAATCGATTACTGCAATCTTGAGATATATCGATCTATTCTATTTCCTTCTGAGCTATTAGGGAAATCTTCTTTAATTCTGTTATAAGCGGTAACCGCTTGTTCCGTATCTCCTTGTTTTTCAGACAGAAGGCCTAGTTTCATAAGGTAATAAGGTGTAAGCAGATCATTGTCTCCACTTGAAGCCTTCTTGTATAACGACAATGCTTTGTCAAAATCTCCTATTTCAGAATAGGCATCACCGAGTGCACCATTCTTCATAGTAGGTGTAATACTTCCTGAAGCACTATATTCTTCTAGGTATTCTGCAGCAACTTCATACTTTCCTAAGTTTAGGTAACATACACCAGCATAATACTTAGCTAGATTCGCTGAGCTTGTACCTGAATACTCATCGATGATATCGAGGAAGCCACCTAAGCCACCACCTGGATTTTCCAGCGCTAGTGCAAATGAGTCTCTGGCAAATTGTTCTTCTGCCTTGTACATTGCATCCTTGGCAGCTTGCTCAGCCGGTGCTTTAAAGAAATTGAAATAAACAACACCTAAAGCAATTAAGCCTAGGATAACTGCTGCTACTCCAATTACAGTATTTTTGTTACTCTCAAAGTAACTTTGAGCATTGTCCCTTGCGTCTACAATGTCAATTAATGTTTCGTCGTTTGCCTTATTTTTAGGCCTTCTACTCTTCGCCATGTTTCTAGAAAATTTTCGCAAAAATAGTTATTCTCACCAATTATGGATATATAATGATCATTATTAATGCATAGATTTTCAATTTTAGGCCTTTTTCTCACAATTAAACACCGAATTCAGTGAATTTTCTTGCTCATATGTATCTTTCTTGCTCTGACGAAAAACTTTTGGTAGGGAATTTTTTAGGTGATTTTCTCAAAAATAAGGAGGTGAAATTATTGGATCATGATATCCAGAAAGGAATCACCTTACACCGGGATATCGACC
>CALIQO010000148.1 GCA_938044055.1 uncultured Saprospiraceae bacterium | reverse complement strand
CCTTACCGCAGTTATAAAATCTATTGAATCTATTTCAATAAGGGTTTTTATCGAATCTAATTTTATTCTGACTCTTTCTAAGTCAGCATCCGTAATATCAGGTTTTATCAATATGTGCTTGACCCTAACATTCAATCCTTTTCTATCTACATGCTTGATGATATGAAATCCATATTCGGTTTCTACTATATCAGATATTTCGTTTTCACCAAGGGTAAATGCCACTGCTTCGAATTCTGGTACGTACAGTCCTCTTTTAGCGTATCCTAGATCTCCTCCTTGAGAGGCAGATCCATCCATAGAATAATCTTTAGCCATGGCTTCGAACTCAGCACCTTCATTTTTTATCTTATTTAGGATCATTGTAGCTTGATCTAGTGCCTTCTGTCTCTCAACCTCGTTCACTTGAGGACGCATGAAAATTTCTCCGAGTTCTACTTCAGAATTTAGATAAGGAAGACTATCTGCAGGAATGCTCTCGAAGTATGCTTTCACTTCGTCAGGGGTAATGTCAACTGAACTGATTAATTGTTGTTGCATCCGTTGTGCCAACATGATCTGACGCTGATCGTCTCTATATTGTTCTTTTATTTCAGCAACAGTAGCACCATAGTAGTTTTTGAAATATTCTTCATCGTTATTCATCTGTCTTAAGATGGAGGAAAACCTGGCATCTAATTCTGCTTCTACTTGATCCTCAGTAACTACTATACTATCAAGTTTAGCCTGATTGATAATCAAGTTCTGTGCAATTAAACCATCGAGGATATTACACTGGGCATCTATCGGTAAATCTGGCTGACGAGATTTAGTATAGTTATATTCCCCTACGACATCAGAATAAAGAATGTATTCCCCTCCTACAGTGGCAATAATCTTGTCAAGAACATAAGATTCTTGAGCACAGATTGATCCTGAAGATAGAAGTATCAACAAGGCCCATATATATTTAGTCATGTGTCTTTTCATTTAAATCGCTTCAATAATCTTATAAGTAACGTACAGCGCCGCAAAAGTATAGTTCTATCCCCTTAATTTAAAGGATAAACCTTGATATTTCCTTCTTTTTGTTCTCGCTCATACAACTTCTGCTTAATATCATCAAGCATACTGATTTTTCTATTGTGAAGAATGATTTTTTCAATCTTATCCTCTATATACCCCAACGGTGCTTCTTCGTTTTCGTCCATCCGCTCATACACTTTAACAAAATAATGACTTCCATCCTTTACTTTATCGAGTGCTTTTTTGCTTTTTAACTGTGTAGTTGAGAATAGATCTTCTGGTATTTTCTGTAGTATTTCTGATTCTGCTATCCATATAGAATCATAAAAGTGATATGAATTCCCATATTGCTCACAATAGTTAAGCATTGCTTGACCATCTTCTTTTATCCACGATTTTTTAAAGGAAGCGATGTCTGAAGCATTGTCTGGCATGATGGCATATATGGCTTTAACTATTGGGCTTGACAGTTGAAATCGATCTTTCATTGCATCGTATACAGTCTCCATTTGCGTAAGCGTAACCACTGTATCTAGACGCTCCTTAACCAGTTGCTTCTCATAATTATGGACGATCAGCGATTCTCTATATTTTTCAACCAGTTTCTTAATATCGATTCGATTGGATACATAGTCTTCTGCTTCACCGAGTAAAACACTTTCTCTGGTCCACTGATCTACGTATGTATTGATAATCTGCTGTGAATCCTGCATGGTACTCCCTTCTGGAAACATGCCTTTCATATCTGAGACACGTAAGTTGTGACCTGAAGCTTGTGCTAGTATCGGGTCCAGGGAAGCCGATGTTGACTTTTCCTTACAAGAAGAAATAGCAGTAAAAATCAGCAACAATAGGGTGGCCCGCATCATGGGAATTACTTTATTATTCCTTCTAGAACATCTTCCTTAATATCCACTTTAAATTCTCTTTTCAAGTCTTCTATCCACTTCGCTTCTAAGTACTGCTGGTAATCTGCAATCACATAACCGCGGCTATCATCCAGTGTCTTATAGCGTCTAGGAAGTAGCTCCAGAATTTTGAAGAAGACTGTATTATCCGTTTCGGGATTGTGGCTCATCGCACTTACCATTCCTTCTTTCCACTTGTTGCGAGGTAAGTCTTTTATTTTCTCAAGCGTTTTAGTCTCTACAGACACTTCTAGAATTTTCTTGTGTTCGTTAAATTTCTTCAATGTCTCTTCTGGCGAATTTTCTTCCGAGTGCTTATGCGCTTCAGTTGCCATTTTCTTAAGTGGAAGCAACATAGTATAAGTCGCTACAGAGGCTTCTACAGGAAAGAAATAATCCTTCTGATTATTGTCGAAAAAGACTTTTAAACCACTTGTATCTTTAGAAGCTTTATCCCAAACTTCGTTTTTACTCACTTCAAAGAGAAGTATTCCTTCTTCATACTCTCTCATAAGTGATGCAAAGTCAGGATATTTTTTCTCTAAATTGTCTTCCTCGAATTTCATTGCTTTTTCTTTCAGAAACTCATCATACATCACATCCACAGCTTCTTCCTTAGTGGTTTCTTTACTGAGTTGTATTCTTCTTCTTGTATTCTTTTTTAGATAGTCTAGAAAATCAACATTGTGATAGCTTACTTCCTTTCCTATGGAGAATAATTTTTTCTTGTCTAGAGATGGTTTTACCCATTTATAGGTAAGAAAATCCTCTCCCATGGACTGCACGATTTCAAGAAAGTTTTTTTCATCCCTCTGATAACCTTGATTGTCTAGCACTTCCTGGGCAATGATGTCTTCAATCATCTTGTAGCGTTGCATCTTTGATAATTGAGGTTTAATCCTTCGCTCGAATGAAGCGTAGTCCTCAGTCGGCTTACTAATCCTCTTGATAATGTGCCATCCTACTCTGGTTTCTATGATATCGGTAACATCACCATCATTCTGGAGGCTAAATGCCGCTTCTTCAAATGTGCGCTCGTAAGTATTGATTCCGAATGGCTTCAACAGGCCTCCATTTTTAGCTGTATTCTCGTCTTGGCTTAAGGTTTTAGCAAGCATGGTGAAATCTTCACCTCCTTTTACCATGCCGAGGATTTTTTCTGCCTTGGCAATATTTTTTTCTTCAGGAGTCGCACCATCCTTTCTAATTAAAATCTGGGCTACTTCTATTTTTCCTTTAGAGGGTCTTCTTCCTTCAACCCGCACTATGTGATATCCCAGGTTGGTTAAAATAGGCTCAGATATATCTCCTGG
>CALIQO010000147.1 GCA_938044055.1 uncultured Saprospiraceae bacterium | reverse complement strand
TTATCAGCTTTCAAGCGATTCATCTTAAGTATGGCGAGTGCAGAGCAGGAAAAGGTAGAAGTCAACTGGAAGTATATGGGATCTTCTGGTATTGTGATATCGGATAATGAAGGTTACTTTATTATATCCACACAGATAACTGAGATCACCAAGAACCATACTGGGTTTAAAATAGAACTCCGTTGTAGAGACACATCCAGTGAATCAATTGTTAGTGGTTATACAGGAAAGGAGCCATATCTCCTCATTTCAGATATAGACGATACTTTATTAAAGACAGAAGTCAATAGCGCTTATGGTCTGAAGAAGTATTACAATACTGCGTTTAAATCTCCCGAGCAAAGAGAAGCAATCAACAATATGGCGGAATCATTAAGTGCAGTTCATGAATTGTCCGTGCCTATATGTTATGTTTCTAATGCTCCTCGGAACCTACATGCTTCCTATTCGTTGATGCTGCATAAGTTTAATTATCCTGCTGGTTCCGTTTTTCTTCGCGACATAGGAAGACAGATGCTCTTAGATAGAAATAGAACTCCTGAAAAATTAAATGCGATTCGGACGATCACTGAATTGTGGCCTTCTTCACAATTGTTTCTGGTCGGTGATTCTGCAGAAAAGGATCTTCAGTATTATCTTAACATTCATGATGAAATGCCTGAACGCGTTAAGGCAATTTTTATAAGATTAGTCGAGGAAAATGAAAAAACTCTAGATTTAATTTCTGTTCTTGAAGAAAGAAAGGATGTCAATATCCACTTGTTCCAGCACCCTTCTTCATTATCAGAAAAAATTTTATCCGTTGTGCGCCAGTCCTGAAAATATAAAGTCTGAAATCGACTTTTCAATATCGACATCTTTAGCTTTAGTTCCGATAACCGATTTACTGTCAAATAGTTGTCTCAAAACAGAAAACAACAGATGTGCCGCAAGATTCACATCGTAGTTCTTGAATGCCTTTTTCTCCATACCTTCTTGGATGATTGAAACGACCTTTTTTTCGTATGCTTTTTTGGATATAGTGAATGTTTCTCTATCCTTTCCATGTAGGTGAATCCATTCTCTGGTCAGGAGGGATGTATGTAGCGGATACTCCTTAGACAGGCGGGTGTACAGTTCGATAATTCTTTTCAGTTTCTCTTTAGAAGTAACCGGCGCTGCTGTGATTTCATTGATTCCGTTTTGAAATTTTTCATCGATGAAAAATAAGGCGTTTTTCAGGATCGTATTTTTAGAGCTGAAGTAATTATATAGGTTGGCAACATCACAACCTGCAAGCTCAGCAATTTTTCTCATAGTTGTTCCTCTGAATCCTTGATCATGAAATAGTTGTAAGGCTATTTTCTGATATTGCGCCTGTCTGATCTGGATTTTCTTTTTCATAGTTGCAGTTAAATCTATGAAATTTCTAAAAAGGAGTTGTATATTTAGTCAACGATTGTTGATTAAAATTAAATCTATGCCTATTTATCATCGATTAGGTAATATTCCTAATAAGAGACATACCCAGTTTAGAAAAGAAAACAATCAATTGTACCATGAGCAATTATTCGGCACTATAGGCTTCGAGGGCATGAGTACGCTGTCTTATCATATATATCCACCGACACAAGTTTCAGAAGTACATAGGAGTGTGGATGTAAGCCCTGTAGCAGCCATTGAGAAAAATATAAAGTCTCTTAAGCTATTAAGTTACAATATTAAGCCTCAGCAAGATTGGTTGGCTGCTCGAGTGCCGCTATTGTTTAATACTGATTGCATCATCGGTTGTGCGGCCATTTCATCTCATAAGATGGATTACTTCTATAAGAATGCAGATGCAGACGAGCTCCTGTTTATCCATGAGGGATCAGGTGTTCTCTCTACGATGCTTGGTAATATTGATTTCTCTCCTGGCGATTACTTAGTAATACCTAGAGGTTTGATATATCAGATATCATTTTCTGATGACAACAATAGAGTGTTTTATACAGAGTCTTTTCACCCATTGTATACACCTAAGAAGTACAGAAACTGGTTCGGTCAGTTACAAGAGCATGCTCCTTATTGTGAGCGAGACTACCTACTTCCCACTTCATTAGAAACCCATGACGAAAAAGGGTCATTTATTATTAAAGTAAAAAAGCAACATACGATACATTCCTTAGAGTATGCCAGCCACCCATTTGATGTAGTAGGGTGGGATGGTTATAATTATCCATATGGAATATCTATTCATAATTTCGAGCCCATTACTGGCCGTGTACATCAACCACCACCTGTGCATCAGATGTTTGAGACATCTGCATTCGTCGTCTGTTCTTTCTGCCCTCGGATGTATGATTATCATCCTCAAGCTATACCGGCTCCTTATAATCACAGCAACATCGATTCCGATGAAGTGATTTATTACGTGGATGGAGACTTCATGAGTAGAAATGATGTTGATCGTGGACACATAACCTTGCATCCAGGAGGTATTCCCCATGGTCCACATCCGGGTGCATATGAGCGCAGTATAGGAAAGAAGATGACAGAAGAATTAGCTGTTATGGTAGATACGTTTAGACCATTGAAGGTTACAGAACAAGCAATGGCCATAGATGATGGAACGTACTATCAATCATGGCTTAAACCACATTAAAATCAATATATGAAATCACATATGAAATCTTGGGTGCCTTATCCAGAAGACCATCATTTTACAATATATAACTTGCCTTATGGTGTGTTTTCAACAGAGGAAATAACCCCACGCATCGGCATAGCGATTGGTGATCATGTTATCCATCTAGAAGCTCTGAGAAAGTTGAACGGTCTTTCTGGGTATGCTCTAGAACAGACATTGGTTCAGGATACATTGAATGATTTTATCGCTCTAGGCAAATCCACTACAGTAAAACTGAGAGAAGACATTCAATCTCAATTGAGTGATTCAGAATCGACGCTTGCAAGGCATCCAGAATGCCTAATCCCAATGTCACAGGTTAATATGCACCTACCTGTATCAATAGGGGATTATACAGACTTCTATTCGAGTAAGGAACATGCTACCAATCTAGGAATGATGTTTCGAGATCCTGAGAACGCGCTCCTACCTAACTGGCTCCATCTGCCTGTAGGATATCATGGAAGATCATCATCGATCGTTGTGAGTGGAACAGAGATAAAAAGACCATCTGGTCAGACAAAGCCTATAGATGGGCCTCCTGTTTTTGGACCTACGAAACGGTTGGATTTTGAATTAGAAATGGCTTTTATTGTAGGCAAGGGGAATACCCTTGGTGAGCCGATTTCAATTGATGAAGCAGAAGATCACATTTTTGGGATGGTGATATTTAATGATTGGTCAGCTAGGGATATTCAGAAGTGGGAGTATGTGCCATTGGGGCCATTTTTAGGTAAGAGTTTCGCATCAAGTATTTCTCCATGGGTGGTGACTATGGAGGCCCTTCAGCCATTTGCCTTAAAGGCACCAGAACAAGATCCAGCAGTTCTACCATATCTACAGAGTGAAGGAAGGAAGAATTATGATCTTTCACTAGAAGTATCCATTAAACCCATGTCGGAGGCACCTCTTGTAGTAAGTCGTTCTAATTTTAAATATATGTACTGGACGATGCAACAACAGCTCGCACATCACACCATCAATGGTTGCAACGTGCGGGTAGGAGATATGATGGCATCCGGAACAATAAGTGGGGTAGAAGAAAACTCATATGGCTCTCTTCTAGAGATTACCTGGGCGGGAAAAAATCCTATTGAATTTCCATCGGGTTCTTCTCGCAAGTTTCTTCAAGATGGCGATTCAGTTGCCATGACAGCCTATGCAAGAAAAGGAGAAATAGCCTTAGGTTTCGGTGAAGTAAATGGAAAAATCATAGAATAGTATCTCAGAATACTATTTTAAAAGTAGTCCATCCATCTTCAGAGTCCAGATTGAATTCTGCTCCATGGTCGGTAAGAATCTGTCGGATAAGCATCAGACCTATTCCTTGACCTTCGGCCTTGGTTGAGAAAAAGGGTGAAAACAGATTGGCTTGAGCTTCTGGTGTTATTCCTGTACCATTGTCCATGAACCTGATTGTTTTTTCTTTTCTGTCAGTAGATACTTTTATCTGACCATCCTGCTGTATGGCTTCGATGGCATTTTTCAGAATGTTGATACATACTTGTTCCATCAATATCTGATCTGCATCTACGATAAATGGTTGGTTTTCTTTTTTATCAAATGTTATTTCGATATTTTTCTCTCTGCTACTAGAAGATAGTAGGGATATACAATTCTCTATTATCGGAATCAAATCAATCTTCTGCTTATAAGGATCTGGTAATCGTATTACAGAAGCGAAATTTTTCATAAACACAACCATCTTATCATTTCTATCCATAACTATCTGGAGTGTTTCAGCCAGTTCCACACTATCCATATCTGTAGAACTTGCAGTGTCTAGAATAGAGTTAATAGCTCCTATAGAATTATTCACCTCGTGTGCCATCATCCTGATAACCTTGCTATATGCTTTTTTTTCCGTTTCTTGGAATTCCTGAGTCAATTCATAGAAGGTTAGGATTTTTCGAGTGAAACCTTGATGCAGAACTTCATCCATCGTACAATTAAACTTCTTGCCACCGCTCAACGAAACTATTTTATTCTCCGATTTCACAAGGTTATAAATAGAACCTATCATTTCATGATCTATCTTATGAATTGCGGTTCCTATCTCGATAGAAGTGTCGAAGAAATTTCTTGCATATGTGTTGATCTGTGAAATTTTATCATCATAGTCGAGTAATATTATTCCATATGGCGCTTGATCTATAAGGTCATTAAGGAAGATGGACTGTGCAGAGGATTTCACCTTCTCATCCTTAAGTCGAATCAACATTTTATTGAATACGTCGATCAATTGATCCATATGCTTTGATCCAGTTTCTGCATACTTATAATTATAGTCTTGGTCTTTAAGGGCATCGGTCCCGCTCTTTAAAAGATTCAGTGGTTTTATGAATCCGTTATACAAGTAAAATGAAATGATAATAGATATAAGGACAAGGACTTCTGAAAGGATAAATGCTATCGGAGTAGTATCTCGCAGAACCTTATATAATAGATAGGTTAAAGCGACATGAATTATAATGATGTATAAAAAAAATCTAGCCTTAAGCTTCATGGTGGATATTGTACTTTTTCATCCTTCGATACAAGGCACTTCTTGTTAATCCCAGAGAAGCTGCCGATTTACTTATATTGAAGTTATGAAAATTAAGTGCTTTTTTCACCATCTCTTCTTCCATTCTGTCAAGAGAAATACTTCCTACCTCTGGAACAGGGACATCTCCGTGAGGATTTGTTCCTCCTGAGCCTTGCGACTGGAATTCTTTAATTCCGATTTCCTTTTTATCTGAAGAGAGAAGAATTGTTCGCTCTACTAGATTTTTTAATTGTCTGATGTTACCAGGGAATGGTTGCATGCTTAACCATCCGAGTGCTTCATCCGTTACATATAATGACTCAAGATTATAGAGTCTCCTGATATTATTGACATAGAAATTAGCCAAGAGAGGAATGTCATTTTGCCGATTTCTTAAGGGAGGTAGATGGAGTTGTATAAGGTTGACTCTATAGAATAGATCTTCTCTGAAGTCTCCTTGATTGACCATAGCGACAAGATCCTTGTTGGTTGCAGAAATGACTCTGAAATCTACCTTTGTGCTTCTGGATGAACCTAGTTTCTCAAATGTTCTTTCTTGCAGTACACGTAATAATTTTACTTGATTGTTAAGAGACAATTCACCTATTTCATCTAAAAATATAGTCCCTCCATGCGCGATTTCGAAGCGGCCTATGCGATCGTTGATGGCATCTGTAAATGCACCTTTTATATGTCCGAACATTTCACTCTCAAACAAAGACTGTGATATACCCCCGAGGTTTACCTTGACGAATGGCTTGTCTCCTCTATCGCTATTCTGATGGATAAATTCAGCCAGCAATTCTTTTCCAGTTCCGCTTTCACCCGTAATTAATACTGGAGCTGTTGTAGGTGCTACCTTGCCTGCCATGTCCAGAACATCCATCAACTTATCGCTCGATCCGATGATCTTCTGATTGTCATTGTCGATGATTGTAGCTGAATTACTTTCACTTAACCATAGAAGATCCTTGATGCTTCTTATAAGATGTGCATTGTCCCAGGGTTTAGCAATAAAATCTTTGGCTCCTTTCTTCATGCCTTCTACAGCGAGCTGTAGCGTCGCCCATCCTGTTACGAGTATGATATGAATATCAGGTGAGTGAGACCTGATCTGATCCAAGAGTTTTAAACCTTGTCTTCCAGATGTATCGATGGTGAAATTCATGTCCATGATAATCAAGGTCGGCTGAAACGATTCTATGGTTTCAATAGCGATCGAAGGATGATGTATAGATTTACAAGTATACTTATGCTTCCGCAAAAGCAACTCAAGACTCTTGCATACCGTGCGATCATCTTCAATGATGAGAATATGTATATTCTGAGTGTCCATCTATATCGGTAAACTTAATATTTTAATCTTCATGCAAGGCAGTTGAAGGGTGAATATGTGCCGCTTGACGACTAGGATACCAAGTACATATCAATACAAGCAATAAAATGATTAAAGTAGACCCGACTAATGCATAGGAATAATCAATTCTCGATACATCCAAGACTTTGAATATCGGAAATTGAATAGCGAAGAACAAACCCACAATAAGTGCAATGAATGTTATGGTGAATATTTCTAAAATAAATTGTGTAGAGATCATTCCGTTATGTGCGCCTAGTGCTTTTCTTAAACCTATTTCAGATCGTCTCCGACTTATATTATACCACAATATGCCAAATAGACCGAGGGCGACATTGATTATCAGGAATATACCCATGCTTAATAGGGCTATGATTTTCACCCAATGCGGTCGCTCATTTCTACTCTGTAAGGAAGAAACATTTTCAATTAGAAATCCGGGATCTTTTACTATGTCCGAAATTATTTTATTTAACTCTTCCTCGAAAGTTGTGGGTGTTCCTTTCTGCAGTTTTATTGCTAGAGTGGAAAAATAATCACTTGTACTGGGAAGGTACTCAATGGATGTCGGCTTCGGTTCTGTGAATTTCCCGAAGTATCTATAGTCTTCAACTATTCCTATTAATTTAAATTCAGATCCTAGTGAAACAATACTATCTAGCATGTTTTTACCTGGGAAGTAAGTATCTAGTAAGAGTTTATTTAAAATGACAGGAGGATATTTAGAGTTTTCATCTCCTTCCTCGAACCATCGTCCATCAATCAGTGCTATGTCCATTGTTTCATCCATGTCTTCATCAAGTTGAACGATGTACCTCCGTATTTCAAAACCATAATCGTCGGAAGTACTTGTAGAACTATTCTCTGTAAAAGGTGTGGTAGAAGACGTGAATCCAGTACTTTCTATTTCAGGCATCGCCGTTAATTGTCGTTTTAAATCCAAATTCTGTGCAGCAATCTGTGCAGAATCTAGATTCCCTCTGTAAGGAAGATTTAATAATAGAAGATCTTCAGAATTAAATCCAAGAGGTTTTTGGAATCGATTAAGATTGTATGCAATAAAGGTCAATACCCCGAATAGGATGAGAAACGCTAAAAGAATCTCAAGTATCATCAATGCGTTGGACCTTTTCTTATTCCAGATGAGTTTAAATATATGGGTAATCATAGTTTTTTAGATTTAATAGCATGAGCAATATCGAGCTTAGACATTCTCCAGGCAGGTAAGATGCCAGACAGGATACCGAAGAAGATGGCGATTACGAAACTGTACAAGAAGAACTTATAGTTCATGACAAGATTGGTTCCTTCTAAGGCATCGCTGGCATTGATATATTTTATGAGAAGAACAGCCATAATTAATCCTAGGACTGCTCCGATCAAGGTCTGAACTACATTCTCGAATAAGAACTGAATAAGGATATTCCGAGTGTCTGCTCCGAATGCCTTTCTTACTCCGATTTCGGAAGACCGTTCTAGGATCCTAGTTACATTAAGATTGATAAGATTAAGAATCGGGACTATAGAGAAAAGCAGAATTATAGACCCTAAGATCAGGTACATGACCTTTCTTCCTTTTCCGGGGTTAGAATAATACTTGTAATCGTTGAAGGCGAGTGCATATAATTCGTCGTAATCATAGACTGTTATTTTCATTTCGTTGAAATCGTCGTTGGGTCAGTAGGGAATCTGAGTGGTTCTAAAATCTAGTTGGTCTCTGATTTTCTTTTTAGACGATTTAGTGGAAGCAAGATATACCGCTTTAAATGAACCGAAGTAGGATTTTTCCGTACGCCTATTTATCATAAGTGTATAAGGAATGTAGACATCTCCGCTGATAATGTCTTCATTATTTCCCGGTCTGGATATCACTCCTGAAACAGTAAAATTTCGATCATCTAATTCGACAGTTTCACCGATAAGTCCAGTCTTTTTCCCGAAGTATTCATTGGCAAATTGGTCCGTTACGATAATGATAGGATTAGCATTGTTGTGCTCTTGCTCAGACCAGGGCTGTCCTTCTGTAAAATTAAAATCTAATATCTCGAAGAATCGATGGTCTGTATAAGTGGCGTCTATGGTTAGTTTACTATTATTGATGAAAACATCATAAGTAGAAGAGGTGGTGTAGAATGAAAAATTTTCTGAGCCTTCGATGTCCGTGAAGTATTTTTCTTGGAAATCAACATCAAAGTGTGAACTTGAGCTACTGGAACCTACACCTTTGATTTGTTCTGTGGTGTCGTATCGTACACCTGATTCTTCATAAAGAGTATCTATTTTAGGAATGGTATCAAAGTACTCTTTTCTCATTTCAAAGCGTTGCATAAAAATCATCTTCTCTTTTTCAGAGAGCGGAGGATTATTCCCTAACTGCGTATCTACGAAGGACGTATATACCATCAATACCATTAAGGTGAAGCTGATGCCAAATAAAGAAATGAAGGTGAAAAATTTCTTTCTCAATAGAACCTTCAAGGCTAGTTTTATATAATTGTATATCATAATTCTGGGTAGTTGTGGGGTTAAGCAGTTACCTGGGTTCCATCATATAATCTGACTAAACGGTTGGTTTTTTTAGCCATCGACTCGTCATGAGTCACCATTACTATGGTTGTCTTTTCTTGTGTGTTGAGATCCATTAAAATCTGCATCACTTCATTGCCCATCTGACTATCTAAGTTCCCTGTCGGTTCATCTGCTAGGATAATAGCAGGATTTCCTACGATTGCTCTGGCAATGGCAACCCTTTGTTTTTGACCACCTGACAGCTGAGAAGGGAAGTGGTTCATTCTGTTTTTGAGGCCAACAGATTCAAGGGCTTCTGCAGATTTTCTTTTGCGTTCAGCGGCAGAAGCCTTTCTATAAAGTAATGGCAACTCCACATTATCTATGACCGATAAGTCTGGGATAAGGTGGAAGGATTGAAAAATAAAACCTAGGTTTTCGTTTCTGAATTTAGCAATAGATCTGTTGTTGTAATTGCCTATGGTCTTTCCGGCAATGGTTACTTCACCACCTGATGGAGCATCAAGCAG
>CALIQO010000146.1 GCA_938044055.1 uncultured Saprospiraceae bacterium | reverse complement strand
GCCATTACTTCCAGTATTTATCAGATGATAGTGAAGGCATCATCTTGCCTGAGAATAGGGTGTTTCAGTTTGATACCAACGGTTTTTTTATTACAGTAACTAATAAATTAAATGATCCGGATAACCCACCTGGGTATCAATTTGATTTTGGAAACAACGCTACATCTGTAAGGCCATGGAATTATATGTCAGAAGGGATTGCAGTTGCAATTGGAGATGGAATATCAGGAAGAGCATGGGTCAATAATGGAGGGGATTATGGGAGTATTAACACTAGTAATTTCGGTTCGTTTCGAAGTTTCGGATATGACACCAATGATCCAGTAGCCAGAGCGAGCTTAGTAAATTTATTAAATAATGCAATACCAGATGGATCGTATGTTTTCTTATGGACAATTGTGAGGGACCCAGATGCTGAATTAGGAATTCCTGACTGGGTTAACGATGAATCACCTATAACTTCAGCTTTGAAAAATCAAGGAGCTGAACTAACCGACAACTTGCTTCAGTTAGGAAATGTACCTTATGTGGTTGTATACAGAAAAGGAGAAGGGCTTATCGCTGAAGACATCGGAGAAACAATATTCGATATTGCAAAAGTAAATTCATTTATTCCTATACTTGAGAGTGAAGGGAAGTTCTTTTCTACGAAAATAGGGCCAGCAGTAAAGTGGAGTAATTTTGTTTGGAATATAGATAACATAGGACAAGATACATCTGGGGTCAGTATTTATGGAATAAGTGCTGATGGAAATGAAGAGTTGCTAATTGAAAACATAAAAGAGTTTGAATATAACCTGGAAGATATTGACGCCTCAGAATATCCGTATCTGAGACTTGAACTGTCGACCAAAGATGAGGTTTTAAGAACAAGTCCAAACATGAATTTTTGGAGAGTAACGTATGATCCATTTCAAGAATTCACCTATGGCCAGCCTGATAAAATCACATTTATAGGGGATACCCTTGATCAAGGAGAAGATTTAATATTTAAAACTGAGGTAGTTAACTTGTCTGAATTTGTGGGAGATAGCTTGTTGATACAATACGGAATTACAGATGAGCAGAATAGAACAGAAACCTTTTTTAAAAGGATAGATAAAGTCTCAAATTCGAACCCTATTGAAATTTCATTTACTAGGGGTACGAGTGAATATAGTGGAAAATATCAGTTTTCTGTTCTGCTTAATCCTGATGAAGACCAACCAGAAAGATACTTGTTTAACAACCTAGGATTGAAAGATTTCTTTGTGAGAGGGGATAATCGAAATCCACTTCTTGATGTAACTTTCGACGGTATACACATTACAGATGGAGAAATTGTTTCTCCTACTCCAGAGATTTTAATTAAACTAAATGATGAGAATGAATTTTTTATTCTTGACGACCCTTCCTTGTTTGAATTAAAACTAGATACTGGAGATATAAATGCCTTGTTAGAAATTCCATTGACAAGTAATGAACTTGAATTTACACCTGGCTCAACAGCTAATAATGAAGCACAATTGATATATCGCCCATCCCTTAAAGGAGGAGATTATACCTTATTCGTTCAAGGTAGAGACGGATCTAATAATTTCAGTGGAGAAACAGAGTATGCTATTAACTTCCGAGTTGTTGAGGAGAATGCAGTCTCTAATGTTTTTAATTACCCGAATCCATTTTCAACATCTACGCAATTCGTATTTACCTTAACAGGTTCTGTGCCTGATAATATGAAGATTCAGATAATGACATTATCAGGAAAAGTTGTCAGAGAGATAACCCAGGAAGAATTGGGTCCTATAAGAGTAGGAATTAACAGAACAGAGTTTACCTGGGATGGTACGGATGAATATGGGGATAAGCTTGGAAATGGAGTCTACCTTTATCGTATGGTCGTTAAAGATTCTGATAATGGAAATTATGAAAAATTCGATTTAGGTAACAACCAGATTGAAATTGATAAGTTTTTCCAAGAAGGATTCGGTAAGATGGTCATTCTTAGATAAAATGTTTTCAATAAGCAATAGTGGGGTTTTAACCTTATACTTGAGGTAAGAATCATGGATATACCATTTAACATACCCTACACAACAGGAAGAGAAATAGAATACCTTGAAGAAGCAATAGCTAAAGGGTCTTTTTCATCTTGTGGGTATTTCAATCAAACATCAGAAGAAAAATTACGCGAAATCACTAAGACTTCTGAAGTTTTATTGACAACTAGCTGTACACATGCTTTAGAAATGTGTGCTATTTTACTAGACATATCAGAAGGAGACGAAGTCATCATGTCTTCATTTAATTTTGTGTCAGCTGCCAATGCATTTGCATTAAGAGGTGCTAAAATAGTTTTTGTTGATATTGATCCTGGTTCAATGAATATTAACCCTGATTTAATAGAAGCAGCGATTACAGAAAACACCAGAGCGATTTTAGTTATGCATTATGCAGGGGTGCCTTGTGATATGGATAGGATCAAGAGAATCTCTACAAAACATAGTATTCCTGTAGTAGAAGATGCAGCACATTGTATTAACTCTTACTACGAGAGACAGCATCTAGGAACAATAGGAGATTTAGGCGCGTTAAGTTTCCACGCTACTAAAAATATACATTGTGGTGAGGGGGGAGCACTCTTAATAAATAACGAAAAGTATAAAGAACGAGCGTATATTCTTAGAGATAAAGGAACCAACAGAAGAATATTTATGCAGGGAAATGTTGATAAATATTCATGGGTAGATGTAGGATCTAGTTATGGATTGAGTGAATTAAACGCTGCATTCTTAACCGCACAGTTAGAAAATGTTGATGATGTCACAATCAAAAGACAAATTGTTGCAAACGATTATGTGGAAAAACTAGAAGTACCTGCTAAAATGATTGAGATTGGAAATGGACATATTTTTTTCATAAAGTGTATTGATGAAGCTGACCGAATAAAATTAATGATCTATTTAAATCAAAAAGGAATAAATGTCACATTTCACTATGTTCCTCTTCATTCCTCGTCATATGGAATTAAGAACTCTAAGTTCTGCGGAGAGGATAAATTTACAACAAAAGAGTCTTCTCGTTTATTAAGATTACCAATTTATCCGGAATTTAGAAATGCATCTTTAATCTGGACAGCCATTAATAATTATTATGACCGTTCGTAATGTTTCTGATGAAGAGTGGGAATCATATGTGAACAGATGTAAAGAGGCTACATTCTTTCACACAATTGAATGGTATTCTATATGGAAGCAATATTTAGAGGCATCGATTGAATGCAGAATGTATGAATTCACTAGTGGAAGAACTGCTTTATTGCCTCTGCTTCGAACAAACAAACTGTTTGGATTAATTAAGAAATACGATTCTTCACCTGTAGGCACTTATGGTGGAATTATATCTAAAGATAGTTTATCACGTGAAGAACTGATTGAGGTAAAAAATTCATACAATAAAATATCAAACCTATCTATTACAGAAAATCCGTTTAATTCATATTCCATAGATGCCGATTCTAAAGATTTTACTCAAGTTGTTGAACTAGATAAAACGGATACTAATTTTGCTAGAAAGTGGTCGAAAGGCCATTCCAGTGCATACAAAAAAGGTGTAAGATTAAATTTAGAAGTTAAAGAGGAAGAAAATTGGAATGAATACATTAAACTCTATTATGATACTTATTCAAGGTGGGATCTTCCTCCAGTAGTTCCATATCGTAAAGAGTTATTTACGTTTATCGGAAACATAGATAGAAAATTTAGAAAACTATGGATAGTTAGGTACAATGGAAAACCTATTGCTGGATCGATTGTTTTTTATAAAAACCTTCATGCTGTTTATTGGAGTTCCGCTATGGTAAATGAATTTCAATCGTTAAGGCCAGTCCACACGATGATTCATTATATAATCAATGATGCATTGTCAAAAAACTATACTTATTTTGACTTTAACCCAAGTGCGGGATTAGATGGAGTTATTAGTTTTAAAAAAGGATTTAATAGTACAGTTTATAAATTCGGTAGATTTCAACGAAGCTCTAGACTAATGAATTATGGGAACAGAATTAGATACTATTATAATAAAGTACTAAAGAATAAAAGTCAATAAATCAATTGTAAGCATATAGCATTAACAATTGTATGTAAAATAAGAATTATGTTTGGCAAATATAGAAGAGCATTAAAGTTGAAGAAAAAATATCCGACATGTTCTATAGCTAATAATGTTAAAATAATAGGGAATCTTGAAAATTTAGTTTTAGGAGAAAACGTGGAAATTCAAGACAATGTCATTTTACACTTAGGAGGATATGATTGGTGTGACAACTTAGGATCAATTGAGATAGGAGATAATT
>CALIQO010000145.1 GCA_938044055.1 uncultured Saprospiraceae bacterium | reverse complement strand
GATCCGATTTTTACATCATTCACAGAAACAACCGTTACGATAAGTACGGCTGTACCTTCTCCGCAGAATAGCTTCAGCATATGTTCCTTTTTTGCTCAACTTCCTCTCAACGTAGATGAAAATAGTACAATTGATGTCAATTTAGAGATGGACATCCTTACCCCAGATGGAGATACTATCCTTAGAAGACCTGCTGTTATAATTGCCTTCGGTGGAGGATTCGTGCAAGGAAGCAAAGACGACCTGGGAATGCGTCTGATAGCAGATTCCCTGGTAAAGCGAGGATTCGTGGTAGGATTGATCGATTACAGATTAGGCATGAAAGTCAACGATGGAGACTTGAGTTTAAGAGCTGTATATAGAGGCATCCAAGATGGGCGATCAGCGGTTCGATATTTTAGAAATAACGCGGATGACCCTACACTTAGAATTGACACGAATAACATTTACATCGGTGGCCATAGCGCAGGAGCCTTCATCGCTCTTCACAACCTGTACCTCGATAAAGAGGATGATAGGCCTGATCCAACTAAAAATTTCGGAGGATTTAAAGATCAATTGTGCCTCGATTGTGTAGGCGACAACCAAGGTGTATCAGGTAAGGCCAATGCTGCTTTCAGCCTAGCAGGAGCCTTAGGAGATCTAGATTACATGGAGTCATCAGCAGACCTACCTATGATTCTTTTTCACGATGACAATGATGGTACAGTCTCTCATAATAATGCCATTCCATTCGGCCCATTATTCGATTTATTCTGTGGTGATCTTCCGATAGCTTATGGTAGTAATTCTATTCAAGCAAGAGCCACATCCTTAGGAATAATACATGAGTATTATGAGACTAATGGTCGAGGCCACGATGTTCACATCAATGGTAACGACGAATTATACCCAGACATCATTCCTAATATTTCTAATTTCTTTTATCAGAATTTATTGAAACCATCCTTACAGCTTGCAGGACCGTCTGTCTTGTGCGAGGGTTATAGCAATGGAAATTATACGGGTATATCCTCAGCGAGATATTACGACTGGGCTGTCACCGGAGGAACCATCAATACAGGAGGAAATCAACTAGAAAATAAAATCGAAATAACCTGGGATCCACTAGCACCTGCGCACACTTTATCTTGCACACCTTATTCTATCCATGGCGCTAAAGGAGACCCTATTGTCCTATCTATAGAAATCGTAGGACCAGGATCCAATGCTTATCTTCAGGTTAGTAATCAATGGGAGGACACCGCTAACTGGGACAGAGGTCACATTCCGCTTCCTTGTGATGATGTTATCCTTCCTCCTTCCGTGGCCACTTTACAATTATTCATAAGCGAGAACACAGAGGTAAAAATCAGAAGCCTACTTATCAATCCAGGTAACGAATTACATGTCAAGCAGAATGCCGACATCCAGATTCTGGGCATAGAATAATGATGGAATATTTTAATTTATACAGGAGTGTGGAAAGATGTGCTTGACTAAATACCAAACCCTTCTTTTATTCTAACCGTTCAGAAAATGCTCAATTGCTTCGTCGTATCCTGACAGTCCTTTTCCGATAATGGAATGAATACATACTTCCTTCAGATAGCTATGATGCCTAAACGATTCTCTGGCATATATATCTGAAATATGTACTTCGACTACCGGCGCCGGAATTCCAGCAACTGCGTCAGCAAGTGCTATGGAAGTATGTGTATACCCTCCAGCATTGAGTATGACTCCTATTTCGGAGAATCCTGCTTCGTGTAAGCAATCGATAAGATGGCCCTCATGGTTGGATTGAAAATACTCGATATCTATCTCTGGGTACTTGGCGCGCAATGTACTGAGATACACTTCAAATGAAGTAGAACCATATATTTCAGGCTGCCGCTTACCTAAAAGATTTAAATTAGGACCATTGATTATAATTATCGATGAGATGGCCATAAGACTAGTTGGCCATTTCTGTGATAAACTTAATTCTTACAAGACTGATTTCTTCAATGGTAATGTCGTCTTCTTGCAACTCCTTCAGTGCATCTATGGCTGAATCCGTTTCTGCCTCGCTGAAGTAATCGAAGATTTCTTCTACCACATCGTCATCGTAATTATCTTCTAAATAGTAATTGATGTTAAGCTTGGTACCAGAATCTACAATTTGATTCAATTCTTCTACTAGACTTTCTAGAGATAACTTAAGGGTTTCAGCAATATCATCAAGCGGCATTTTTCTATCGATAGACTGTATGATGGTCACTTTATCTTTAGACTTATCTGCTACTTGCTTCATGACGAAGTCCTCAGGTCTATCGATGTTGTTTTCTTCAACATATTCTTTTATCAATTGTAAGAAAGGTCGCCCGTATCTCTCTGCCTTGCCCTTGCTGACTCCCGAAATCTTGAGCATGTCATCGAAGGTTATCGGATAGAAGGTAGACATATCCTGAAGTGAAGGTTCTGAAAAAACCACCCATGGCTGTACTTCCTTTCTTTTTGCTTCAGACTTTCTTAAGTCTTTCAGCAAGTTCATCAGGGTGTTATCTAGAGCTGCTCCCTTTCCAGAAACAGCTGTAATAACTGAACCTTTATCTTCATGAGTATAATCTCTATTAAGAGGAATAGATATCTCAGTAGGCTTATCGATGAAAGCCCTTCCAGCTTCAGAAAGCTTCAGAACTCCATACTCCTCTATCTCTTTATATATAAGATCATTTAAGATAGCATGTCTCATCACTGAATGCCAGAACAACTCGTCTTTCCCTTTTCCTGATCCGAATAGTTCATGCCTATCCATACGGAAATCTTTCATTTCTTTTGTTGCCTTCCCAGATATGAATTCTACCAGTGGCTTAATCATATGCCTTTCATTAAGTGCAGCAACTGCACTCAAGGCAACTTGCATTTCATCTTTTACAGAAAGTCGCGCTCTCGGATTCTTACAATTGTCACACATATTTCCACAATCCTCCGCTTCGAATGTTTCTCCGAAATAGTGTAGTAAGAATTGTCTTCTACAAGATGAAGTCTCTGAGTAAGCTATGATTTCCTCCATGAGTTGTGCACTTAACTCACGTTCAGAAACAGGCTTATCCCTTAGGAATTTTTCCAACTTTAAAATATCCTTATGAGAGTAGAAAGCTAGGCATTTTCCTCCGAGGCCATCTCTACCTCCTCTACCAGTTTCCTGGTAATAGTTCTCAATACTCTTAGGAATATCATAGTGGATGACGAATCTTACATCCGGTTTATCAATTCCCATCCCAAATGCAATCGTAGCTACAATTACATCGATCTCTTCCATCAGAAAATCGTCCTGCACACGGGATCGCGTCTTCGCATCAAGTCCAGCATGGTAAGGAGCTGACTTAATTCCATTGACTGCAAGAATCTTAGCAATTTCTTCTGTGGTCTTTCTTGCCTGAACATATATTATACCTGATTGATCAGGCATGGTTTTTATAAACTGTACGATGCTTTTAGCGGTCTGATCTTTGCTGAGCTTAGGCCTGATTTCATAAAATAAGTTGTCTCTGTTAAATGAAGACATATATGTTTTAACATCCGATCCCATCTGCAGATTCTTAACGATATCTGATTGTACCTTAGGGGTTGCAGTCGCCGTTAAGGCCATGATCGGAATTTTTTCATTTATCGCATCGATCATTATTCTGATCCTGCGGTATTCAGGTCTGAAATCATGACCCCATTCTGAAATACAGTGAGCCTCATCCACCGCTACGAAAGATACATTGGCTTGCTTAAAGAATTCTATATTCTCATCCTTGGTCAAGGTTTCTGGAGCTACAAAAAGTAGTTTTGTTTTACCCGCCATTATATCGGCCTTGACCTGAGTCATCTGCCCTTTATTAAGAGAAGAATTAAGAAAGTGTGCCACTTCATTATTCCCACTGTATCCTCGGATAGAGTCTACTTGATTTTTCATCAAGGCAATCAATGGAGATATGACTATAGCTGTTCCAGGCTGTAGTATTGCTGGTAATTGATAACAGAGAGATTTACCTCCACCAGTCGGCATAATAACGAAGGTGTTTTTTCCTTCCATTACACTCTGGATAATTGCTTCCTGGTTGGACTTAAACTGGTCAAAACCGAAGTTTTCCTTCAGTGAAGCTTGTAAATCTAAAGTAGTATTAAACATTGTGGGTCATTTATATCACAGAAGTAATGCAGCAGAAAGACTGTATCTGAGAAGTTCAAAATTAAATTTTATCACATTCCGATCTCCTTAAATATAATCATTTTTATTCATACTTGTTATCTGATCTTTTAATAAAACGGTTGTAAGTTACTTTGTGACTATATTGTCGACAATTCTATCGCTTACGCAAATATTGTGTTGTGTGGTTTCCATCAACATAATCGCGAAAAACGATAATGGATATGAACCAACAAATAAGACGGTAGACTTTCTATAAAGTAACATGGCATTATAAAATATTATTTTGTTCAAGGCGCTTTTTTCAAAAGCCTTCAAAATTAAAGTATAACAATTGAATAAAAAAGAGAAAATACTATTAATTCTAAGGAATACCATAGACTTGCAAATCCAAGTTTTAAAGGATATAAAAGAAGCCTTAGGGGAGTCATTTGCAGAAGTTGCATTGCTACTTTCTTCCTGTTCTGGAAAAATCGTCATCACAGGTGTAGGAAAAAGTGCAGTCATTGCGCAGAAAATGGTCGCAACTTTAAATTCTACTGGAAGTCATGCCTCCTTCTTACATGGAGGAGATGCCACTCATGGAGACATAGGTATTATTCATCCAGCCGATGTGGTAATCTTGATTTCTAAATCAGGAGAATCGGAAGAATTAAAAACCATTCTTCCGCTGCTTAAAAATCAGAACATTCTTACAATTGCCATACATAGCAACCCCTCTTCTAGCATTGCGACTATGGCTGCATATAGTCTCTACCTCCCTATCATCAGAGAAGCAGATCCACACAACCTCGCACCGACTACAAGTTCTACTGCACAGATGGTTGTAGGGGATGCCTTAGCCGTTGCATTGCTTGAGTTGAAAGGATTTTCTAAAGATGATTTTGCCAGGGTCCACCCCGGAGGCAACCTAGGAAGAAGGCTTACCATGCGTGTATCTGATTTATACACAGACGGTAAACCCCGAGTCAATCACAATGCTTTGCTCAAGGATATTATAATAGAGATGACGAGACACCGCCTAGGGGCAACTGCCGTAATGAAAAATAATACGGTAATAGGAATCATCACCGATGGTGACTTAAGAAGAATGCTTCAGAAAAAATCTGACCTTTCACAAGTGGTAGCCATGAATATTATGTCCTCCTCACCCAGAACCACAAGCTCGGACACCTTGATCATTGATGCCCTAGGAACCATGAGAGAATTTAAAATAAGCCAATTGCTCATAGTAGATGACACCCACTATCAAGGCATTATACACCTTCATGACATTCTTAAAACAGGATTGGTCTAGTCTTCTTCTATGAAAACTTCCTGGAAAGCAGGTTGAAAACTATCACTTCTAGCTAAGGCTACATCTCGCTTCCATCCCCTAGGAATTGATTCTGGATCTAGTAGACAACCTTCTGGCAGGTAAGGATATATCTGATCATAGGACTTACTTTTGATGGTATCAACTCTCCTATAGATGTGTGTCCGATTGATCTGATCTTGATGATGAAGTCCGGCGGCCGCCATAAGCTCTACGAAGGACTCCACGGTTTCCTCGTGAAAATTGGCTACTCGTTGTTTTTTGTCACTCACCACAAGTCCCTTAACTAAACCTGGCTCTTGAGTAGCTACACCTACAGGACAACTATTCTTATTACATTCCAGTGCCTGGATGCATCCCAGAGCCATCATCATACCACGCGCAGAATAACATGCATCTGCCCCGAGAGCAAAAGCTCTAAAAATGTGGAATCCAGTAAAGATCTTACCAGAAGCAATCAAGGTAATGTCTTTCTTTAAATTGAAACCGACCAAGGTATTGTATACAAATGATAGTCCATCCCTATAAGGTGCTCCTACAGAATTACTAAACTCTAAAGGAGCAGCACCCGTTCCTCCTTCTCCACCATCAACTGCTATAAAATCAGGCTTAATTCCTGACTCTAACATGGCTTTACAGATGGCAATAAATTCAGACTTCTTTCCGACGCAAAGTTTAAAACCCACTGGCTTTCCACCTGATAAATCTCTACACTGCTTGATGAATTGACACAAACCTATAGGTGTATTAAATGCCTTATGGTAAGGAGGAGATATTACATCCTTATAAGGTTCTATATTTCTTATTTTGGCAAT
>CALIQO010000144.1 GCA_938044055.1 uncultured Saprospiraceae bacterium | reverse complement strand
CCTATGGCCGTGTATGGATCTTCTAATCCGTTTGCGATGTTTATGGGTATCGGTAGCAACAATATAAGGGTATCATTTATCGCCTTTGTGCTGGGCATATTCGCTTCAATAGGGACAGGATTCGTTCTTTTTTCTAATGGGGTAATGGTAGGGGCATTTATCTATTTCTTTGTAAGAGAAGAATTGTTTCTTGAGACATTTACCACCATTATGATCCATGGCACCTTAGAACTTTCAGCCATTGTCATTGCCGGTGCTGCTGGCTACATCCTGGGCAATTCATGGTTGTTTCCAGGTACATATCCTCGGATGGCATCACTGGTGAGAGGCGCTAAAGACGCCATCAGTATCATTATTGGTTTAATCCCAGTATTTGTCATTGCTGCCTTACTAGAAAGTTATGTGACCCGACATTACCAGTTACTGGGACTTGTAGGGCGTATAGTCATTATGATATTGTCCGCAGCTTATATTATTTATTATTTCTACATTTTACCCCGTCAAGTGAATCACAGACAATCCATACAAGAGAATAGCTAGGAATCACTATATTGGAATACTTAGGACGCAATAATCCATATGAAGAAACATTTTGACATACCTATAGAAAGAACATTTGGAGAGATCCTCAATGATGGTTTCAGATTCGTTATCAGAAACATAGGGCCGATGAGTAAGGCTTTTTTAATGTATGTTTTTCCTATTATGGCTGCTGCTCTTGTCTATATGTTGTACAAGGATGTGATGACTTCGCTTTTAATAAGTGCAACCGATCCATTTTCGACAGGGTACTTTAATAGCATCATACAATTTGCCTTAATTGGTATCTTTATAGGGCTTGCCGTCTATCTAAGTAACTTGATCGTATATGCTGGAGTGCGATGTTACCTCGAAGATGGTGGTGTAATGACATTCGATCGATTGAACGAGAATTTCAAAAAATATTTCTGGGTATATATCTCATCTGGAATTGTACAAGTGATCATCATTATGGTTCCTATGGTATTCATAGGGCTTGTAATGTATATAAGTGGAGCTCTGGGAGGATTGCTGGCATTCATATACTTCTTCGTTGCTATCTACCTTTTCAATGTATATCAATTCTTAGGTATTGTCAGAATCGAAGAAGGTCTGTCCATTATGGATGGGTTAAGAAGATGCAACTACATCGTCAAGAATCAATGGTGGCCCATATTCGGTATAATCATTGTTGCTTCCATTATAGGTTCTATATTAGGATCGGGATTCGGAATTATAGCTTCCATAATAAGTGGTGTAAGCAGCTTTTTCATTATGGAAAGCGGAAGTACTGAGGACATGTCTCTGATCAATACTTTTCTGATTGTATCCACCTTTCTCAATTACTTAATGAGGGCGTTGATTAATATGTGTGTATCGGCGACTAGATCCTTTAAGTATTATGACTTAATAGAGAAGAAGGAAGCCAATTCTCTAGTAGCTGCCATCGAAAACATAGGTCACAAGGAAGATTCATTCTTCGAAAACGAAGGTGAATTTTAATGAGAAACCATCGATACAGATACATATGGTGTGTAAGATTGTGGTTACTTATTTTATTCCTTAATCCGTTATCCACTTTTTTAATTTCTCAAGAAGGACTTACAATCAATAGAGATACTACTATTGTAATAGAAAGCAACCGCACATTTGACGAAAGTGAGATAGAAGAATATCGGAAGAAACACAATTATACCAAGGATCCTGAGAATGAAAACAACCCGATTTCTAAATTATTTCTTAGATTCTTAAGGTCTCTTGAATCTTCTTTAGGATCTGAAGCAGCTAATAGTATTTTAAACATAATTGTGTATTCCATTATGGCCATAGGGGTTATAGCCCTTGTCTATTTTCTCGCTAAAACTCAATACGGTGGAATCATCTCTCAGAATGAAGAATTCGATAATCTAGAGTCTACCTTAATCTCAACGAGCAGTTCAGAAGAAGAAATAGATCAATTGATTCAATCTGCTGAAGGTGAAGGAAGATTTAGAGATGCCATCCGGTTCCGATATATTAAATCCTTGAAGAAGTTAACAGAAAACGGTCATATCAACTGGAATCCTGAAATGACCAACTCTAAGATTTTAAGTTTAATAAACAACCCAGGGACTAAAGCCGCTTTTCTTCCATGCATTAAAATCTACGAATACATATGGTATGGGGAGTATCCTGTCCGTGATAAATCTGATTATGAAAGTATGGTAACTTCGTTTCGAGCATTCCATAATGAAATCGATATGGGCTGATGAATAAGAATTTTGTAAGAAATATCATCTTATACAGTTTGATTATCGTCATTGCTGCCTACTTACTTCCAGAGAAAATAGACTGGAGTGACAGCTATTCTCGTGAACATGACCGTCCATACGGCACAGAATTACTGAATTCAGAATTAACAACCTTATTTCCCGATACGGAAGTTGAAAACCTAGATCAACCTCTATATAATGTATCTGAAAATATAGATGAGCAAGGTGCATTATTCATCTACATCAATAAAAATATCCGACTCGATTCCTTAGATTTAAAATCTATGTTATCCATAGCTGAGGAGGGAAACCAGGTTCTCATATCTGCAGAACAGATCTCAGCGCTCCTCTTAGATACCTTAAATGTACGGCCAGAATATGCTTATGGGTTTAAAGGATTCCTTACGTCAGGAACCTTTAACGACACCGCTACTTTCCATCTCTTCAACCATCAAGAAAGCAGAGATTCTGGTTATCATTTTTATATGGATCAAAACACCAACTATCTCGTATCTGATGATACTTTATCACAGGCATATGGTCTCGGGTATGACGATGAAATTGAAAATATAAATTTCGTACGCATACCTTTCGGCAAAGGCACATTCTTCTTGCATACGAAGCCCCGTATCTTTTCTAATTACTACTTAGTGCAACCAGATGGGCAAGCCTATCTAGAACAAGTATTCTCCCACATGGATGCTAGAAAAGTTTACTGGGATGAGTATTATAAAGTTGCCAATGCTGCAAAAAGACAATCCCGTTCTACACGTGAAGTAATTGCTAAGCAACCTCCCTTGAAGTGGGCATGGAATGTAGCAATGGTCTCGCTGATACTATTCTTATTATTTATGTCTAAACGAAAACAGAAGGCCATACCGGAGATGGATCCGTATCGCAATGATAGCAAGGCACTTGTGGAAACACTAGGAGATCTGTATTTCCATCAGTCCAAGAATGCAACCATGCTCAGAAAAAAGTTTAAGCTCATGGACCAGCATCTCTTCCGGAAGTATGGGATAACAAGAGAACATAAAACAGTAGAGATTAAGCGCATCCTCATGGATCGATCTTTCATCTCAAGTACATTTATCAATGATACTATTGACCTTATAGAATTGAATAAAAACAAACAATCCATCAGCGACAGAACGCTTGCTGATCTTAATAAAAGAATTAATAAAATCATCAATGACTGACCATCCTATGGAAGAAAACAATACAGGCACACCTCTGTTTCAGGAAAGAGCTGAACTGGGGGAAGTAAGAAGAAGAATCGAAGCCATACGCCATGAAATTGCTAAGATCATCGTCGGACAAGAAGATGTTGTAGAATTAATCATCATAGCACTCTTATGCCGGGGCCATGTGCTACTTGAAGGTAATCCGGGTGTCGCTAAGACCTTGACAGCTAAGTTGATCTCGAAGACCATTGATTCCGACTTTTCCCGGATACAATTTACACCTGACTTGATGCCTTCCGATGTGACGGGGACGTCGATATTCAACTTTAAGAACTCAGAATTCGAATTTAAGAAGGGACCTATTTTTTCCAATATCATATTGATAGATGAAATCAATAGAGCTCCAGCTAAGACTCAAGCTGCACTGTTCGAGGTGATGCAAGAAAGACAGGTTACCATAGATGGACATACGTATCCAATGGATAATCCATTTATCATTATCGCAACGCAGAATCCTATAGAACTTGAAGGGACTTATCGATTACCAGAAGCTCAGATGGATCGATTTATATTTAAGATTAATGTCGGATATCCCAACCTTAATGAAGAAGTGAAAATAATTGAATCCTTCCACAAGGATAGAGATCTGCTCCAGCTCAGTGATATACAGAAAGTTGTAGATGGGCCTCAACTTTTAAAAGATTCTAGTATGCTCCAGCATATCGTTGTAGAAGATAGACTAATCAGATACATCGCTCAGATTGTGCAGAAAACAAGGAACCACGCTTCAATAGCAATAGGTGCATCTCCTAGAGCGTCCCTAGCATTACTACATGGAGCTAAAGCCATGTCTCTGATTCGAGGTAGAGACTTCGTTACACCAGAAGATATTGTGGATCTTTCAGTCCCCGTTCTATCGCATAGAATTTCTATTTCAGCAGAAAGAGAAATGGAAGGGACAACAGCTTCTAGTATAATTATTGATATGGTAAAAAGCATAGAAGTTCCTAGATGATCTCGTTTATCAGATCGATATACCTAACTCCCAGGTTTTTCTGGTTGGCTCTCAGTGTTGTACTCGCACTTGTGATTTCATATATGATACCGTTCTTATTCCCAGCTATAAAGGGAGTTCTTGCCATACTTCTCGGTCTCTTCTTCATAGAGATAGTTCTTCTGTATATCCATAGAAAAGGTATAATTGCAGAACGAGAAACCATGGACAAGTTGTCTAATGGTGATGAAAACGATATCTATATCCACGTCCAGTCTCAATACCCCTTTAAAACTTCTCTTCAGATAATAGATGATATTCCTGCGCAGTTTCAAGCTAGAAACACACAATGGAAAATGTCTCTACTCGGAAAAGAAAGCAAAACCCTTCAATACAACTTGAGGCCTACTAAGAGAGGGGAGTACACATTCGGTGCTGTTAACATCTATGCCTCTATGATTTTCGGTCTTGTCCAGCGCCGGTTCCGATTTTCTGATGAAATAACCTTACCTGTATATCCGGCATTCTTACAATTAAAGAAGTATGAATTTGCCGCATTTACCAATAAGCTTCAGGAAATAGGTATTAAGAAAATAAGGAGGTTGGGACAAAGTATGGAATTCGAGCAGATTATGGAGTACGTCCGAGGTGATGACCCACGCCGGATTAACTGGAAAGCATCTGCTAGATCTAATGACTTAAAAGTCAATCATTTTCAAGAAGAGAAATCCCAACCCGTATATTGTGTTATCGATAAAGGAAGATTGATGCGATTCCCATTTGAGGAACTCAGTCTGCTGGATTATGCCATCAATGCATCCTTGGTCATGAGCAATATTGCCATTAAGAAACAAGATAAAGCGGGCATTATAACATTCGGTAATAAGCTTAGTTCTGTAGTCTCAGCTTCTAATCGCTCAGGGCAAATGCTTAAGATAATGGAAGCCCTTTATAGGCAGAAAACGAAGTACTTAGAATCTAATTTCGAATTGCTTTCCTTGTTCGTAAATACAAGGATATCGCAGCGCAGCCTACTGTTGTGTTTTACCAATTTCGAATCCATGTCGTCATTTAAAAGGCAACTTCCGTACTTCGTAAGTCTATCTAAAAAACACCTGGTAGTCGTTATCTTTTTTAAGA
>CALIQO010000143.1 GCA_938044055.1 uncultured Saprospiraceae bacterium | reverse complement strand
ATAAAGGGAATGGTATTCACATCTCTAGATGGTTCAAACAGATGTAGTATACATGATATTCTTCAATAATTCTTGATCTAGTTCAATTCTATGATGCTAAAGTTATTTTCCAATTTATACCAAATTGATCAATACACTGACCATAATATGCGCCCCAGAATGTCAATCCTGCAGGGACCTTTATTTGTCCATTCTGAGAAAGCTCATTAAATAGTCGATCCACTTCTTGTCTGCTATCTGCATGAATGATAAGAGAAAAGGTTTTATAGGTATTCGTTTCTTTATATGCGAGTGAGTTGTCTGAGCCATTCAACATAACTTCTTTGCTCAGAGGCAAAGTAGCATGCATGATTTTTTCATCAGGTTCTTGGAAAATACCTCTTTCTGATTGAGGAACATCTTTGTATTTATTTATATGACTGATTTCTTTACGGAATACTGATTCATAAAAGTTAAATGCTTCTTCGCAATTTCCATCAAAATAGATGTATGGATTTATTGTTATCATAGTTTTATAGTTTTTCAGAGTGAGATTCTTTAAGAGAAAAACAAGCTTATGCTCTGATTATAAACATATCAAGTTTATAGTCGGCTTCTTCTTCTCTGATATTTTCACTACAATGTTTTGAGCTTTTTAACTGGTTTTTTTAATATATGATTCCTTGGTAATAACAAAAATCAATGCATCTGAAACGCTATCACCGATTTTAAAACCATCCTTTACTTCTATTATTTCTTCAAATGGTAGTTTCTCCGCAACTCTTACGCTTGCGCTATTTTCTTTCGAAGGTATTACTTTGATTTTTTTCAACTTCAGTTGTTCAAAACCAAATGTCAACAAATAGTTACTAGCTATCGTGGCAACTCCTTTATTTGATTCATCTTTTTTTACCCAATATCCTATATTAGCCTCCTTTTTCACTAAGTCTAGTTGTTCTAAACAACATCCTCCAATAACTTGATTTAATGTTGTATTTATAATAACAAATTCACATCCTTTCTTTGATTGCCAAATTTGTGGAACTTTTACTTTTATCCAATAATCTGTATCCTTTATTGAGTAATTTTCATCGCACCAAGGCAGCCATTTTGAGATTTCTTCTATTGAGGATGATACCGCTTGATAGAAAGAATTAATATCTCCTTCTTTATATTTTCTGATTTCTATCGAATTCATTCTGAATATATGTAATTGTTTTCTAAATCATCTCAAAATTAAATTTTCATTTTAATTCAACTATAAAGGATCCATACCGACACAAATATTGAGGTGCTTGCACAGTTTTCCATACTACTGGCTTCTTAAAGAATGAAAATAAGCAATCTATCGGAAGCACTATTTTCTTTTTCTTACTATCTCCTTAATCTAACTTCATTCGAAGCAACCTTAGTTAATCTTGCTACTTGAAACAACTAATCTAAACACATAAATCCAAGAAACGGATTAGCAATTGTTACTTATTCTTTTCTTCTATCTTGTCTAACCAGCGGTGATACCTTCTAGCATTCCCATTGTGTTCTTCTAAAGTTTCTGCGAAAACATGGTAACCTAGATTTTCTGGATCAACGCACATATAATAGTAATTGTGTTTTTCCGAATCTAACACGGCATCAATACTTTTAATAGATGCCATGCTTATGGGACCGGGAGGTAACCCTCTGTTTAGATACGTATTATAAGGAGACTCGAATCTGGTGTGCCTGTACAATATTCTTGTTGCTTTAAAGTCCCTTGTGGCAAATTTTGCCGTAGGGTCTGAATCTAGCTTCATACCTATCTTAATTCGATTTAAGTACAAACCTGCTACTCGTTTTTTTTCAGAACTATTAGATATTTCCCGTTCTACAATAGAAGCTAATGTATATACCTCTGTGGGTGACAAACCTATTTTATCAGCTTTAGACAGTCTATCCTTATTCCAAAATCTATCATGTTCTTTTATCATTCTTTGGAAAAAATCTTTTTCATTAGAATTCCAATAAAATTCGTAGGTGTTAGGGATGAAAAGGCTCATCAAGGTTTCAGGTGTGTATCCCGATTCCTTTATGTATTCTTCATTTAGAAAAAGCCGAATCAAGTCCGATGAATCTGCTTCGATAAATTGTGCTGCTTTAGCAGCGACATCTTCTAAAAGCCATCCATGGTTTAAAACCAGATTTACGGGTTCTTGGTTACCTGATCTTAGGTGACCGACTAAAGAACGATTGCTCCACTTAGCAGTGATTTTATATCTACCAGCCTTCACGCCACTTCTATTGTAGTTCATCATTTCTGACACCTTGCGGAAGGATACAGTATCTTCTATCTGGTTGTTTCCGTGAAGTATATCAACCACGTCATTGAACGAAGAATGAGAAGGTATATATAATATATCGCTTTTTAATTTCTCAGGAACATTGGGAGACATTATCATTGCATATTTCTGATATGCATAGATACCAGCTATTATACCGATGAATAGAAATCCCCATAATACCTTTTTAAGCATTGGCTTAGTGTGTTTTTTATCAGTCGATTATTACTATTATTATAGGTTGGTCATTTCTATCATTTCATCTGCAATCGCTTCTAAAGCAATTAATCTATCAATAACTA
>CALIQO010000142.1 GCA_938044055.1 uncultured Saprospiraceae bacterium | reverse complement strand
CAACTACCCTTGGTTGTATATGACAGGGCATGGTAATGTTTTATTCTCAGATCAAGAAGCTGAAAACCTTAGAAACTACCTTATAGCAGGAGGATTTCTACATATAGATGATAATTATGGGATGGATCCATTCGTCCGAGTAGCCATGAAGAAGGTATTTCCAGAATTAGAATTGATAGAGCTGCCTTTCGATCATGAGATCTACTCTTCTAAGTATGTTTTTAAAGGTGGACTACCTAAGATTCATAAGCACGATGATAAGCCTCCTCAAGGATTTGGCTTGGTGTGGGAAGGACGTGTTGTATGCTTCTACTCATATGAAAGCGATCTAGGAAATGGCTGGGAAGATGAAAGTGTACACAATGATCCTCCAGAAAAGAGACTTGCTGCATTGAAGATGGGAGCTAATATTATATCGTATGCCTTCTCACAGCATACGCAGTAGCTTCGTTATTACTCAAGGATAGATTTATATCCGTATCGGATGTATTTCTTGATATTCAGCCAGAAGGCAATAAAGAAATATACGATGAGTGGAGAGCCGATGGTAAGAAAGCTTATGTATATAAAATACATTCGTACACGAGAACTTCTTATTCCCATCTTATTACCTAGATAAGAACAAACGCCGAAAACAGATTTTTCAATTTCGTGTTTTATTCTAAACATCGCCCTTTAACTTAATTTATACTAAGTTAATAAAAAAGGGGCATTAAGGAGATGTTTTAAACTAAATGATTTCTAACGAAAAGCGGCGGGTTGAATATTCTCTGAGCTAGGAACTAGGCTGGCTTCAAGAGGTGCTTCTGATGATTCCAATAGAATGTTATGGAACACATCTGTATTTTCTATAGAGGCAGATCTATATTCTATGGTAAGCGGTTCTGCTTGAGAAGAGAATGGGGCAGGGACACAATCTTTTGAAAAGACGTAGTATGTTCCTACTAGGCCAAAACAAGCAATCAGACTTATAAGTAGCCTATCATAGCTACGCTGCGTGTAATCTTTTAGATACATACGCTGAATCGGGTTTGGGTCAAAAAAATCGGTTGTAATCAATAAATTACGGGTACGATTACCTTCCAAATGTAGGTAATTTTTACATTAAATGTTGTTTTTATATAATAAAAGTAACATACATAACAGTTTGTAATTCATTGATTAATAGGTTATTATAATTAACTAATTGAAGATAAGCTATATATGTATTTGCTAATTTCGTATTATAGTTTTTAATATATTTTGATTTTTATCTAGGAAAGGAGTCATAAGGTTGTTATTATGACAATATTTACAATTATGAAGGGTATTATTGAACCATTGACCCTACATTTGCGTAAAGCATACATACAAAACCAGAATCATGGAAGAAGAAAAGAAAAAAGGAAATCAAGTCAACGTAGAATTGTCTGAGGAAGTAGCAGAAGGTATTTATTCTAATTTAGCAATCATATCGCACAGTCCTTCAGAGTTTGTGGTTGATTTTATTAAGATGCTACCTAATGTACCTAAGGCAAAAGTGAAGTCGAGAATAATTCTTACGCCCCAGCATGCTAGAAAATTGTTGAACGCCCTTAATGACAACATTAAGAAGTTTGAATCACAGCATGGTAAGATAAGTCAACCCAATTCTAATCCACAGATGCCTCCGATTAATTTTACGCCTACGGCGAAAGCATAGTCAGAACAAACTAGGATTGTCGAGAGGTTTGGCCTGTCCTAAGTGTTTCCAAGCTTTTTCTGTGGCTTCCCTACCTCTAGGAGTACGCTGTATATACCCTTCCATAATCAAGAATGGTTCGTGCACCTCTTCAATGGTGCCGCCTTCTTCACCTACAGCAGTGGCAATGGTCGAAATGCCTACAGGGCCTCCTTTGAATTTTTCAATGATGGTGCTAAGGATTTTATTATCCATTTCGTCGAGGCCTCCTTCATCTACGTTGAGGGCTTTCAACCCATATTGTGCTATCTGAGGAGTAATGGTTCCGTTTCCCTTAATCTGTGCGAAATCTCTGACTCGACGGAGCAGAGCATTGGCTATACGAGGTGTACCTCTAGACCTTCTTGCAATCTCAAGCGCACCTTGCGTTTCTATCGGAATTTCAAGAATACCCGCGCTCCGAAAAAGAATACCTTGTAAGACTTCTGTAGTATAATAATCTAGATGGCAAGTAATTCCGAACCTTGCCCTCATCGGTGCCGTCAGTAATCCCATACGTGTTGTAGCACCTACCAGTGTGAATGGTGCTAAAGAGAGCTGTACACTTCTAGCATTGGGTCCAGTGTCAATCATAATATCTATGCGATAATCTTCCATCGCAGAGTATAGGTATTCTTCAACTACATTGTTAAGCCGATGGATTTCATCTATAAATAAAACATCTCCTTCTTCTAGATTGGTCAATAATCCAGCTAAGTCTCCAGGTTTTTCAAGTACTGGACCTGAGGTCAACTTCAAGTTGGTCCCCAGTTCATTAGCTACAATAAAAGACAAGGTTGTCTTACCGAGACCTGGAGGTCCATGCAGCAGGACATGATCCAGGGCTTCGTTACGAAGTTTCGCCGCTTGTATAAACACCTTCAGGTTATCTACTATCCGTTGTTGACCTTTAAAGTCATCAAGGTCCTTAGGTCGTAGTGCTTTTTCTACTTGCTTTTCTTCTGGTGGTATATTTTCTCCGTGAGGATCGAGATGTGAATTCAAGAATTTATCGCTTTTCTAGCCTGCAAGATACACATTATATATTTTTATATACCATGGATGGTAAAACGGTATTCTGATACGTAATAGAATATAGGACTTATCTCATGGTTGAAAAAAAATCATAATGTGTATCTTGCACCAGTCAAAATTTAAAAGCCCATGTTTTCACTTCTAGTAATGCCGGATTTCGCAGATCCCGCTATGTGGATGAGTCTAGTAACCTTAACATTCTTAGAAATCGTTTTAGGTGTAGATAATATAATCTTTATATCCATCGCCTCAAGCAAACTGCAACCTGAAGATCAGAAGAAGGCGACCAATATAGGTCTGATACTTGCTATGGCCTTAAGAATAGTTCTGCTGTTAGGAATATCTGTATTGATAGCTATGAAGGCGCCTTGGATTTCCTTTGACTTCTTCGGGTTTAAGGCCGGATTTTCTGGCCAAGCCATTATCCTTGTGCTCGGTGGAATTTTTCTTCTGTATAAGAGTGTTTCGGAAATTCACCATAAATTAGAAGGAGATCAACACCATGGAGGAGAAAAAGGTAAAAAGGTTTCCTTGTCTTCTGCCATCGTGCAGATCACAATTATCAACATTGTATTTTCATTTGACTCGATACTGACTGCTGTAGGTATGACTAATAATCTGCAAGGAGCTTTGCTTATTATGATTGTT
>CALIQO010000141.1 GCA_938044055.1 uncultured Saprospiraceae bacterium | reverse complement strand
TCACTTAATCTGTTGGCACTAGACAGCCAGATTTCTCCTCCCCAGGTCCGGGTTCCTATTGTTGTTCCTAAGCCTAAACTCTTGAATCCATCTGCAAATGCTTCTCCGTCGGAATAGGTGTTCTCGTTTACCAGGACAACTATGTGACCTCGGAACGCATACTGCATATTCCAGTAAGGTTTTCCAGATCTTGCCTTCCAGTACATCCACGCTTTTCTTAGGAGCTTCTCAAGAATATAGCTATCTATGTTTCCACCGAAATTATAACGCACATCTATAATTAGTCCTTTCCGGTTAAAGACGGGATAAAACTCTCTGGCAAATTGATTTATATCATTGACTCCCATCGCCCGTAGGTGCAAGTATCCGATATCGTTTTTAGATTCTTGATCCACATAGGTCCTATTTCCGTATTCCCAATCTCTATATCTTAAGTTGTAATCGCTTCCTAAAGGTGTAACTATAACATCTCTAGAAGTGCCATTGCGCTTAAGGGATAATCTTACTTGGCTGCCTGATTGGTTTCTTAATAACTCGTTCATGTGTGTGCCAGCTAGGGTAGATATTCCATTGATCTTCGTTATAATGTCGCCTTCTCTTACATCTAAGTATGGATCATCAAGTGGAGACTTTTCATCTGGATAATCAGGATCTGCCTTATATATGTAATCTATTTTATAACCTCCACTTGCCTCATCTCTTGAGAATAATCCTCCTAGGTTGGCTACAGATATGTTCTTGTTGTCAGATCGTATATCTCCGCCTCGGACACTGGTGTGTAAGGCAGACAACTCTCCTACGAATCGACCGATGAGATCAGATAGTTCATTTCGCGTTGTAACGCGATCCACTAGAGGCAAGTACTTGTCATGCATGCCTTTCCAGTCGACACCATGCATGTTCTTATCATAGAAGTAGTCTCTTTCTAGTCTCCACGCATCTGTAAATATCTGCTTCCAGTCCTCACGTGGATCAATCGGAAACTTCCACCCACTGAGGTCAATTTTTGATTTGCTGATATCATTTAACTTGCTTGTTCCTGCATTGCACATATAGTAGCTTCTGTTTTTAACTACCATGAGTTTTTTTCCATCCCTGGTGAGTGTATATCCATTAGCACCACTGAGCATCGTGTTGACTTTAGTGTCTTCATTGCCTATCTTGACATACGATAACTGTGAGGAGGCGTTGACACCTGTGCTTCTTGACATGAAGTATAACGCTTTTTTGTTTACACCAAGATTCCAGTAGTTGCCAGCCTTAACAGGAACCTCAACCAGACGTTGCTGGATTCCGTCAGCATCTATATGGACGCTTAATTTTTCATCTGCTTCTTTTTTATCTTCTTTTTCTGATTCGTTTTCCAATAACTCATCATCGGGTCTAAAGGGTGACCTAGTTCCTTTCTGGAGCGCTATGTGATAAATCTTCTCTCCTGCATCGAAGTAAGGATCGGGTTGTCGTGGACCCCATGGGCTGCCTACTATGGTTGTGAAACTGCGATCTGAAATAAAGTATATAAACTTTCCATCTGGACTCCAGCGAGGATTGAAACTATTGGCACGATCAGTGGTCAGTTCTATGTGTTTCTTGGTGTCAACATTGTATAAGTGGATCTGCGACATGTTATTGTCTGCAGATTGGACGAATGCTACCCACTTGTCATCAGGTGACCATGAGAAGTCTCTTATGCCTTCTGTATTGGTAGAAATCAGGGTGCTAATTCCCGTCTTAATATCGAGAACGTACATGTTGTTTTCTAGGTCATCATAAGCAATCCACTTGCCATCTTGAGAAGGAATTCCTGCATACCTGAGAACAGAACCATCATTGGTTATAGGACTAGTAGAACCTAATCCATCTGCCGCCATTGAAACAAATTCTAGTTCTCCACTGTCATCAGAAAGTACGATTACTTGCTTACCATCATGAGAGAATGTTGCATCTCTGTATCGGATTCCATCGTGATGGGCAAATGCAACCGCACGGCCTCCTTTAACCGGCTTAACGAATACACGACCTCTCGCGGTTATAGCTACTTTATTTCCGGTTGGATCTGGATTGACAGAAGTGATATATCTACTTGGGTTTTCTTCCCATTTCTCTCTCAATTGTTCTAGATCTGAAGCAAGCGTGATCATTATTTTAGTAGAAGCATCTGTAGCGATATCGTACTTCCAGATATCGGCTCCCATCTGATAGACAATCTTTCCTGCATCTACATTGATATACCTTACATCGAATTCTGCATGTTCTGTGTGCTGGGTAAGGTCTCCACCATCGTTGTCCATAGACCATATATTCATCATGCCATCTCTGTCACTGATAAAGTATACTCTGGAATTATAGGGTCTCGGATGATGGCTTTCTCCGGTGTAATCTGTTGTCAATTTTATGGCTTCTGAAGAATCATTTGCATATTTCCAGATCTGTCTGGCTGTACCTCCCTTGTACCGCTTGGTAACATTTCGATGATAAGCCGGTCTGACGAAAAACAGGTTGTCCTCAGAGGCATCTAAATTTCCTTCACTGGCTTGATCGAGTGGTATATGTCTTAACACTTTAGTGGTTGTGTTTAGGGTGACAAGCCTAAAGTCTGGTTTCTTATTATAGGCTCGCGTGGCATACATAATTTCTCCACTAGGGGTCCATGAAGAGGGTATGGAAGCATCTCGCTCATAAGTCCATCTTGTCGTTATACCACCTTGAGTAGGAATGGTGTAGAGCTCGGGTGAGCCTTCATAGCTGGCTGTATAAAGGATAGACTTTCCATCCGGAGAAAACAAAGGGTACCTTTCTTCTTCAGCATGAGTCGTAAGTCGTTGTGCCAATCCACCGTCAGCGGATACTGTCCAC
>CALIQO010000140.1 GCA_938044055.1 uncultured Saprospiraceae bacterium | reverse complement strand
CTAGATTGTCCTTGTTTTTATTTAATCGCATTAATCAACCCGCAAGAATCTTTTTCAGGGTTTTGATTCAGGTATTCTTTTCGCTTCTCGTATCGTGGATTCTCGTAACCATTTCCATGAAGACATACTTTCATTATGTATTAAATTACTCGCCTAACAATAATGAACTCCTGATATTCAACGGACTATTCTCCATGATAACCTTAATCTACGCTTCTGTATATATCAGCCATCATTACATGCATAAGGTGAATATTACTAGAAAGGAGGAGGAAGAGAATAAATTAAAACATGTAGAAGCAGACTTTATTGATTTTAAGAAAGGCATAAATCCTAGTTTGCTTTTTGACAGTTTAGAGACCATGCTTGTCTTGATGAAAGACGATCCTGAAAATGCGGAAGAACTTTCTGAATTGTTTTCACTCGTATATAGATATTTACTGTCACAGAGAACACATGAATTGATTCAGATTCAGGAAGAAGTGGATATAGTGGATACATTCATAAAGATGTATACCTACCTACCATTTCAGAAAATCGACCTGGTTTACGACATTAACGAATCATTCAATATTGTACCTGGCAGTCTTTTAGTTCTTTTAGAAAGAATTATACGGAGCTGCATCTGTGTGCCGGATACTATGCTTTCAATAACCCTGGAAGTAAGTAATGACCACTTGCATATGCGTTATATTCACCAAGAAAAATTGAGAAACAATTTAAACCAAGCCGATTTAGAAGATATAAATCGAAAGTATAGTTTCTATTCAGAATCACTTGTCACCATATCGGTGAGCAATGATATAAAAACGATATCCATACCTAAACTAACCATCGATGAAAGTTGCCATAATTGAGGACGAACCCTTAGCTGCAGAAAAATTGATGCGATACTTAGAAAAGTATAGCCAAGAAATCTCTGTACTTATTACACTACCCTCTTTAAAACTTGCCATTCCCTGGATTAAAGAAAATCAGAATCAAGTAGACTTGTTCTTTATGGATATTCAATTAATCGATGGTATAAGTTTTGAAATTTTCACAGAAATAGAAGTACATAAACCGGTGGTCTTTACGACAGCTTATGATGAGTATGCGCTGGATGCATTCAAAGTTAACAGCATAGATTACTTACTTAAGCCTATTACCTTTTCTGCACTAAGCAATGCCATTAAGAAACTCAAGTCCTTTAAACAACCTTTCAATAGTTCATCCTTAAAACCGGTAATAGAACATATTTCTAGTAAAAAACTCAAGGATCGATTCTTAGTAAAGATCGGGAATCACTTAAAAACGATAGATGTAGGGAAGATTCACTTTTTTTATGCGGAGGGTCGAGATGTATTCTTAAATTCTCAGAGTGGCAAGAAGTATATCATAGATTACAATTTGGAAGACATCCTGACACTGGTCGATAACAAGCTATTCTTTAGAATCAACAGAAGTTATATTGTCAATCTTAAAGCCATCAAAGATGTTATTGTCTATTCTAATCGTCGATTAAAACTTGTTCTCGGATACGACGAAAAGAAAGAAATGATTGTCAGCCGTGAGAAGGTCACTGAATTCAAGCGCTGGTACGAAGGCGTATAATGCCTTATATATAATAAAGAGTGATTAGTACCCGAGGCGGGAATCGAACCCGCACGGCCGCGAAGCCACAGGATTTTAAGTCCTGCGTGTCTACCAATTCCACCACTCGGGCATCATCAGAAGATGATAAAAATAAAGCCATATCTATCGATATGGCTTTATTACATGGAGCGAAAGACGGGATTCGAACCCGCGACCCCGACCTTGGCAAGGTCGTGCTCTACCAGCTGAGCTACTTTCGCAATATTTCAAGTTCCTTAAGAGCTTTTTTCTTAAGCGATGCAAATATATAATTTATCAACAATAATCATCGATTCTGAATGAAAATACTCACGATTTTTATCAGAATTGTCCCTGAGCATTTTTAACGATAACCTTGAATTTTTCTCCCGCTTTTAAAGTATTACCCAGTTCCATTCCATTGATAAGCGCTAGCTCATCTAATAAAGTTGTCGGCATATTCTGCTGTGAAAGAAGCTGTTGTAAAGTCGCAGATCTCGTTGCAGTAACAATTTTTAAGCGATCTGGCATTCTATTGAGCTTAGAAGAATCAGTCAGTTTATTGAAGTTTTTCATCGTATACTGAAAAGAAGAAAAATAAGTATTGAAATCCTCTTTCTTAGAAACTCCCGTTATTCTATATATCAAATTATTATACTGGATGAAGTAGGACAATAGAGAAATGGTGGTAGCAGCCGTCTGCCCTTGTTGCACATCCTGTACAACATCTGCTAAAATTGCATAAGCTGGCAAACCATTAACCTGGGTCGCACTTCTTTCAATTACCTTCAATTCTTCATTCTGAATAGCTGTATTAGCCGCTTCTTGAGCGGAAGCTCCTTGAGCAAGTGTCAATGTCATCAATGCTTTTCCATCGTCCGGCGCCATCTGAAACTGTGTCGGCGAATTCTGATATTTCCAGTTCTGAGGAATAGGAAATTTAAACTTAAGTTCAGGATGATAAAAATTAAAATCTTCTACGAATCCTTGCCTAGGATCTTCGCCGTATACAATTCCGTCAATCATATTTAAGTAAGCATCTCTATTTACCGTATAATTGGTCTTAGTAGAATCCTGCTGCTGGTACTCTGTAGCCATCTGATTTACATTATTGAATCTATCAGCAGGGTTAGGATGAGTAGAAAGAAAATCAGGTATAGACTGACCACTGCTTTCCCTCATACGGTTAAGTGTATTGAAAAAACCAGCCATCTCATGCGCATCATAACCCACCTGAGTAGAATAGTCTACTCCCAACATGTCGGACTGACTCTCTGCATCTCTACCGAATTTCAAAAACATTAATTGCATACCTGTACTGGCCTCTTGTGCATAGTTCCTGAAGTCCTCAGAAAAAATTACTCCTCCCATAAACAGGACCTGCCCTAGCATCTGCTTGCTGTATTGCTTGGCACTATGCCTCGCTGTAACATGGCCTATCTCGTGACCCAATACGCCTGCGAATTCAGCTTCATTGTTAAAATGAGCAAGAATACCTCTTGTAAAGTATACGTATCCACCTGGTACGGCAAATGCATTAACCACAGGAGAATCCAGCACTTTAAATTCATAATTTAAGTGCGGTCGATGGCTGATAGCAGCCATTTCTTTTCCTTTTTCATTGATAAAAGCCTGAATCGACTGGTCTTCATATAACCCATATTGCGCAACAATCTGAGGATCAGAAGATTTTCCAAGGTTAATTTCTTGGCTCTCTGACATAAACATAACTTCCCGTTTCCCTGTTACAGGATTACGACTGCATCCTGTGATCAATAATATAAGACACAAGAAGGATAATAAAGTGGATGAAACTCTTGAATAACAATTCATAGGTTAGTAATTAGTAGTTATAAGATAGTAGAAATCACTTGGTAATGAGACCCCCTATCCATGTATCATTATTATAGTTATGCCTTTAAGACGATAAAAAGATAAAAAGTCATATATAAATGAAGTTAATAAATACAAAAGTTTTTAATAAAGAATGCCTCTCAATCAATCTTATGTATAAATTTACAGCTCAGTAATGGGTAAAGTTACTAAATACGTACCGTCTATATTCACTTCCCTCAATCTATTGAGTGGATTTATAGCTATCCTTGTGGGTGACCACTACTATAGCTCGGGTCTCCTATTGTTGTGTATAGGCTTCGATATGATGGATGGGATGACGGCAAGAATGTTTAATGCTCAATCTGAATTAGGAAAAGAATTAGATTCTCTGGCGGATATGGTAAGTTTCGGAATTGCCCCTGCATACCTGTACTTCCTTCTATCTCCATTTACATCAGCCATAGCATACTTTATTCCTTGTTTCTTCATAGTTGCAAGTGCACTGAGATTAGCTAAGTTTAATATCATCCCTTCTTCTAAAAGCTTTCTCGGACTACCGACACCAGCTACTGCTTTTTTCTTACTGGGTCTATATTACAGTTACCATTTCGAAAACCCATT
>CALIQO010000139.1 GCA_938044055.1 uncultured Saprospiraceae bacterium | reverse complement strand
GATTGATAAAACCCAAAGGTGAGTAATACGTTCGTACCTAGATTGTACTATCTGGAATATTCCTTATACTATTAGGAGGAACGCCATATTCTTTTTTGAATGCTTTAGAGAAATGTTGCGGAGAGCCATAGCCGGTTTCATAAGCGATTTCTTGCGCAGTCTTAGAAGTGCCTAAAAGCAATTTTCTGGCAAGGGCCATGCGACTCTGATGTATGTAACCGAAAACCGTCATTCCGAATAATTCCTTGAAGCCGTTTTTTAGTTTGTATTCGTTTATCGAAATAAGTTTAGATAATTCGCGGATTGAAGGTGGGTTGCTTATCCTGCTATTTAGTATTTCTTTAGCTTCGATAAGCTTGCTTACATCTTGTTGAGATTTAACGTGGATTTTTTCCTTTTCCTGACTGAATGCTTCTGCTTGTAAGACAAGGAGTTCTATGCTTTTGGACAGTAAGAAAAGATCCTTAAGATCATCTGTATAGGGACAATCGATTATCTCATTGATAACGGATTGGATTCTGAAATTATTGGTTTTCCACTCAGGTGATAAAATGGCATTCTGCTTATTCAATATCTTTTCTGTAAAACGTTTTAGTTGGTCATTCCCATTCTGAGCAATTTTTACGAAAGCATCTGTCGTGAAGTTAATCCCGAATGTTTCTATGCGACTGGTTTTGTTGTTAACTTTAATTTCAAGGCCATCAGAATACATGATGTTGTTGTGGTGTCCTGAAAGTTGAAAGGAGGAATTGAGTTGTACAAAATGAAAATCATACGCCCCCGATAATCCAAAGTGTAACCGGACATATTCTGTTTCATTTTTAGTGTGGGTGATTCCCCGGGTATGATAGTCGATGGTATTGTGTGAGAGATGAATGTCGCCGATCGACCAAGATTTAGAATCCATGTTTTTTATTGATCCAGGATATGCCATCAGTCATTTTTTCTTCTGAGTTCATTCATCCTCATCGGCATGGAGTCAATTATTCTGAATAGTTCTTCTTTAGGGAGAATGTCGTATTTCTGTAGTTTGACTTCACCATCTAATCCGATTAAGGCGATGCTGAATTCCTTCTTTTTTGTATTCTTTTTTAACCCCAGATTATCGATTGACTTCCAGCTTGGAATTTTAGAATCGGAAGTGAAATTTCGAAAAGCATACTTTTCATTAATTACTTGGTATAGGACTAGTTTTCTTTCTTTCATCTCAGTAACAGAATTAGAAAATTCTGCCAATTGCTTGATGTAGTTAGGGGAAGAACCATCGGATGAAAAAACAATGAGAACGCGATTCTCCCATTCGTGTTTATTAAGAATTTGGCTGAAGCCATAAGACCCTATCAGGGTGCCTAAGAGGATGAAAAGTGTTTTTCGACCTATGTTTTTTTTAATCTTCATCATTTAAAAATTCTAGTTGCACAGCCATTATTGTTTTATAGGTCGACCCCTGATGTTTACTATAGACACATTTGCGTAAAGCGGTATCCATGCTTAGGACCTGACGATCTTATGTATAATCGGCGTTGCTATGGTTCCGAGTACATTAAGTATGCCCACGATTCCTATGAGCCTCCAGAATAATGACCCCCAGTCAAATTCTATCATGATTCCACCGATTAAGAAAAACGCTGTGACACATATTAACCCTATCGTCACTTTTCTAACCATAGACGTTGTAGGATGATCCGTCTCGATAAAAAATAGTAAGCAAGCATGTGCTATACTCGGCGCAACGACAAATGATATAAAGGCAATTTTATATACGATGTCAGGATCAATCCACTCCCAGATGAGAAAAAGAGAAAGTATAAATGCAACTACAGAGGCAATGATTCCTGTCTTACCCAGTAAGGACTGCTTGTTTTTTTCATGATAGGCTGCTGCTACCAATCCCATGAGGCTGAAAAATCCTCCAGACGCGGTTGAGACAAGTGCCATCATTTCTAGCTCATCGAAATCACCTATGGCAAATATATAAATGCCAATCAAGGCACTGACGATGAGAAAGCCTACGAAGATTTTTAAAAATAATTTCTTGCTCATATTCCTTGGATTATTTCTGCTCCTAGTAACTTATCTGATATCCCAAAAGCATCGGTCAGACCCCGTAACTCTGGCCTCAATTCTTGACACAACTTATTGACAACCCTACGGATGGCCTTGGTCTTAGAACCTTCTAGGTATCCAGTTTCTAGAAACCATCCTTTGTTTTCTTCTATGATTGTAAGGGCATAAAGCGCTTTTACCTTGCCCATGATTTTAGCATGACTTGCCTCTTTATGGACATCTATAAACTTACTAAAGTCGCGGTAAGCCAGTCGTTCTATATATGCTTTTCCTAGATCTACCATGTGTACCTGACACTTAAGGAAGGCATCATGTGGATGTATCTTTTTCTTCAAGTATTCCTGCATACGCTTAGACAAAGTGATTAATTGTTTTTTCTCGCGGTATCGCAAGGCATGTGCATGAAAGTCCGGATCTAAGATATGCTCGACAGATGTCATCCGTGCATAATAGGGATTGAATTCTGCGATGGTATTGGCTATGCGGCTACCTAGATATCTGACAACAGCGCGGAAACCTTCGTCGTGGAAAGACTGCTTAAATTCGGTGAGCAACCCTTTAGCTACTAACTGCAGGAGAACGGTGTTGTCTCCCTCGAAGGTGGTAAAGATATCGGAATCTCCTTTTAAATCTGCGAATCTATTCTCAGCAAGAAAACCTTTTCCGCCACATGCTTCTCTACACTCTTGTAGGGTTCGTGTATTGTGCCAGGTGGCCATAGATTTCAGCCCAGCAGCCTTGGTTTCTATTTTTCTTACATCCTCCTCACTCGCAACTACATAATCTTCTCCTAGTTTCTGTAAGGAAATATAATAGGCATATGTTTTAGCAAGTAGGGGAATCAATCTTCTCTGA
>CALIQO010000138.1 GCA_938044055.1 uncultured Saprospiraceae bacterium | reverse complement strand
TGGAGAAGGAAAGTTTCACCTACCAGAAGGAGAAGAAAAATATTCTATCGTGGCTAAATATGGATACGAATCGTATCCTGCTAATCCGAATGGCAGCGATTACAACACAGCCATGATGTGCAGTAAGGACGGACGGCATCTCGTAATGATGCCTCATATAGAACGGTCATTTTTTCCATGGAACTGGGCGCATTATCCAGATAACCGCAACGATTATGTATCTCCATGGGCCATGGCCTTCATAGCAGCTAGAGAATGGCTAGAGCAAGAAGTGTCACAAGACTAATACCGATACTCTTATCATAACAACCGTTCCTCTTAATCTAAACTAAGATGTGAAAGATTAAATCTATCTTGGCGAGGTTATATGAAATCCGTAGGTATCATCGCATTAGGGGTAAAGGCATTTCTTTCATTAGTCTGCCTGCTCGTGGTATGCACATCTCTCATTGCTCAAGATGTTATTTCTAAAAACCGATATGGAATTCAAGATGGTTTAGAAGATAGAATTGTTCTTAAAACCATCCGTGACGCTGAAGGAAAATTCTGGGTTTTTACTAAGTATGGCGTCCAGCTTTTTAATGGAAGTAGATTTCAAGCCCTTATTAAGCTACCTATAGAACTCCAAGCCGACCGGATTAATACGTTAAGCATTATCGACAACAAGTCTCTACTGATTGTTACAGACAACGCTCCCTACTTATATCGGTTAAATACGGATAATGGAAGTGTTGCTGAAATAAAGGAAGTGGTAGGAGCCAGTCATTTTTCCGTTAAAGAAAACAGATTGAGTTTTATCGATGCTGATGGCCATCCTTCCTGGCTCTTACTTAATAATTTTTCAGAAGTTTTTACTTCAAGTATTAAGGTCGTCACACAAGATGTAAAATCCATACATCAAGAGACAGAAAGTATATGGTTCATCTTATATAAGGACCGTAGATTAAGCAGATGTGAAAAGGGAAATTGCTCTGTTATGTCTTATGCCATCGATCAGATTATCGGAAACATTCAAGACAGCTTATGGGTAAGAAATGACACCCTTGAAATATTAAAAATCGATGCCTCTGGTAAGGTGTCTTCTTCTGTTCCTTCACTATATAATCGGATTGTTGTCCAGCAAGATGAGCAAGGAAACAAGCTTATGGGTTTAAGTACAGATTACAGAAGGACCGAGAAACTGCTTTTCTTTCCTGCAGGTGGTGGTCCCTCCATAGATTACAGTTCTGCAATCAATTCTTCTCTCAATACAATTGTTGACTTTTTCTCAGACGATTATACCAGGCACATTCTATGCAACACCTATAATGGGTTGACCCACTTCACTCTTAACCCTTCAGTGGACCAGGACTATTATATAGAAAATATCCCTCTTGGGAATTTCGGTTATTTAATCGCACGTGTTTTTTATAGGCCCCATGATAAAAAGGTATACTTCTGTAGAGAGCATACTGGTCTTATGGCGATTGACTCGAATGGAAAAATAGATTCTCTAGACAATCCGGAATACTGGAATGCTATTGTAGAAGAGAAATATTTATACTACGACGAGAAAGAAGATGTTGTCTATAGTGTCAATGGCATAGACTCCTTTGGCTTTCAGAGATATTCTTTTCAAGAAAATGATTTCATCGACGCAACCCTTGATTATCGTCCGAAGTGCATCCGTCCCTATGGTGAAAATCTGGTTTTTTTCGGTGGAGGAAAAGAAAATCTAGAACTTAAGAGAATGGTGGGAAACGGAAAGGTAGGTGTCTATGATAGAACCACGGGAAATTTTACTCCGGTAATCGCGGACATTGATGCCGATGTATATGACATATATGCACAACCACCTTTTCTCTATCTCGCAACCAATAAGGGCGTGAAAAAATATACTTATCAGAATAACACCCTTGCCTATAATTCAGACATAACATCTACCGATATCTGGGCTAAATATTTTTATCCTACTGAAGAAGGGTTCATGGTAGGCACTTATGGTCGTGGTATATACATTGTAGAAGATGATAAAGTGGTTAACCACATCGATGGAGATCAAGGTTTAAGCAATAATTCTATCGGAAGCATTCACTATGATTCAGAAGAAGAGTTATACTGGATAGGTACATTTAACGGTATAACAGTTATCAATAGGAATTATGAGGTCGTAAACACATTTGATGTAGGAGATGGGTTGTCAGAAAACGAGACGAATAGTTTCGCATTCTGCGAAGATGATTCTGGGAAGTATTATTACGGCACTATAAATGGTCTTTCTTCTTTCTACCCAGAAGACATGATGGACCTGAAGAGGTCTGAAAAAATGGTCTTAGATAAACTTGAATATTACCAAGGTGAAGGAAGTTTCTCGCGACCCATCAATAATGGAGATAAAATTGATCTTCCATATGGTATTGATTCATTTGCCATTTACTATTCATACTATGATTATTCTTTTTATAATAATTCTAGTGATTGGAAGTATGCTGTGAGAGCCAGGAGTACTATTAATCAAGATGTGATGTCTTATGAAAAAAATATAATTTACATTGAACCCGGCAGTACTGGGAATAGGGTTATAAAGATTGCCGATCGTGTACATGGAGAAAAAGAAGCTTTACAGGTTTCAGTAGACATACAGTCTTGGTTGGAAAAATTCTGGTGGCTGCTTATGTTTATTCTAGCAATTGTTGTTCTGTCGTTCTTAGTAGCATCTTTGCTTAGAAAAAGAAAAGGACAGAAAAAGGACTTAATAGAATCTCAATTGCAATCTAAAATTAATGAGCTTAAACTGCAATCGCTTCGATCTCAGATGAATCCTCATTTTATTTTTAATGCCCTCGGGTCTATTCAATATTACATAGAAACGCAGGAAATAAATAAAGCAAACGATTACTTATCAGACTTTGCTTCTCTGATGAGACTAATTCTCGAGTCTGCCAAAAACGAATTCATTCCTATCCAGCAAGAGATAAAATTACTTAATCTATATCTGACTCTTGAGCACATGCGCTTCGATGAAAAATATGAATATAACTTAATTGTTGATAGTGATATAGATTCTGAGTTTTCTATCCCTCCCATGATTATTCAGCCCTTTATAGAGAATGCTATCAACCATGGATTATACCATCTTACAGATCGCAAAGGTTCCCTTACTGTTTCTATTAAGCCTGTGGATGAAGATTCTGTAGAGGTTATAATCGAAGACAATGGAATAGGTAGAAAAGCTGCTGCTGAACTAAGAAGGTCTGAACACATCTCTAGAGGAATACAGATTGTAAAAGACAGAATCGAAACCCTCCATCAAAACAATAAAATCGATGTTAATATTAAAATTATTGATCTAGAAACGAACGACACCAGTACGGGTACTAAGGCCATAATCAACTTCAGATATAAGTCTTAATTACCGATGGTCTAATCAAGGTTACCGATAATCTTAAAATTCCCTTCTTAATTGTCAGGCATTATATCTTTGGTAAAGTATAATAAAAAGAGTTAATTATGATTTCTACGCAAGCAGTCTCACATACTAGAACCAAACTTAAAGTTATAGGAAGACCCACTAGAAATCAATACCTATGTATTCCTATTCCTGATGGCAAAAGAATCATACACTATACAGAAATTTTATACCTAAAAAGTGATTCTAACTATACAGAAATTTATCTGACAGATACCAAGAAGTATTGTGTGTGCCGTACAATAAAGTCTCTAGAAGATCAGATACCTACATCTGATTTTATACGTGTTCACCGCAGTTACTTGGTTTCTATAAAGCACATTAAATATATATACAATTCGGACTCTACAATAGAATTGAGGTCTGGCAATAAGGTTCCTTTCTCTAGGTCTGGTAAAAATAAGTTGTCATTATTGTTCGTGTAAAAATTTCACGAATAGTAACTTACAATCCTTTCCTACAATAAGCCAGAAAAATATGGATAATTCAATATCTGCAATAATTATCGATGATGAAGTAAAACTTTCTGAAGTCTTAAGACTAAAACTCAATCAATTCTGCCCAGCTATTAATGTATGTGGCATCGCTAAAAATATTGTAGAAGGAAAAAGCCTGATTGATAAGATGAACCCTCAGCTTGTGTTTCTGGATATTGCTATGCCTGGAGGATCAGGTTTTAAGTTGCTAGAACTATTCGATGAAATCTCATTTGAAATTATTTTCGTGACGGGTTACAGCGATTATGCCCTTGATGCCTTAAAAGTAAGTGCTGTCGATTATCTACTTAAACCCATTAAAGGAGATGTCTTAAAAACCGCTGTAGATAAAGCAATCAAGCAAATTGAAATCAAAGAAAACGATAAAAGATACCACTTATTAAAACACAATCTTACCCACCTTAATAAGCAATCTTCTAAGGTTGCTATTCCTGGAAACCTATCTTATGAATTTGTTTATGTCAAGGATATCATCCGGTGTGAAGGGGAGCAGAAATACACCTACATTCATACAACAAGCGGTTCTTCTATTCTTAGTTCTTACAACATCGGTGTGTACAAGGAGATGTTGTCTAATTACAATTTTTTCAGTACACATAAGTCTCATTTTATCAATGTAGAACATATAGACAAATACTTGCCAGAAGGTGTAGTTATAATGTCTGATAAGAGCAACGTTCCTGTAAGTAGAAGGAAAAAAGAAGCTTTCTTAAAAAAGGTTTTAAGAAAGTAAGGTATAAAATAAGACAGAAGCGCTTACATTAGATCTACTAAGCACTTATGGTCTATGAAGAAGAAAATAATCCCACAAGAAATTTCTGTTAAGGATCTGCACCAGTACATCATCGGTGCTGTTGCTCCGAGGCCGATAGCATTCGTTTCGACAAGAAACAAGAAAGGAAAAGACAATCTAGCTCCATACAGTTTTTTCAATGCATTTAGCTCTAATCCCCCTATTGTTGTTTTCTCTTCTAATCGTCGTGTATCTGATAATACAACTAAGCATACTCTTGATAACGTATCAGAAGGAGCAGGACTGACGATAAGTGTTGTCAATCATGCAATCGTAAGACAGATGGCACTCACTTCAGTAGAGTTCCCGGATGGCGTAAGTGAGTACTCTAAGTCGGGACTTACACCGATTGCTGCTTCACAGGTTTCTGCTTCCATGGTAGAGGAGTCTCCTATTAATATGGAGTGTGTAGTCAAGGATATAATTACACTGGGACAACATGGTGGAGCAGGTCATCTCATAATATGCGAGGTCGTATGTATGCACATAGAAGAATCCGTTCTGACTGATAAAGGCAGAATAGATCCGCACAAGATTGACTTGATGGGACGGTTAGGTAGAACGCATTACGTCAGAGCAAGTGGTTCTGCGATTATGGATATCTATCAAGGTGTAGTCAGTCCCGTTCTCGGTTATGACAATCTTCCTCCATCATTGCTTAGAAGCAAAATACTTACTGGAAATGAAATTGCGTCTCTTGCTGCTCTAGAAGAATTTCCAGATGAAGAAATGGTTAATAAAGTAGGTGGAAAAAACCTTACAGACTCAGAAAAAGATGATCAAGCTAAGTTGTGGATAGGCGCAGAAAGATATGCTGAAGCACTGGCATTGTATCTCTAATCTGACTTATCTACCGTTAGAAATCTTAGGGCATTCTAGTGAACCGAAGTATTTCATAAGAGCAATCCCTACGAAGAAATAAGCATCGTTGTTCTTGCTGTTTCCCCGCTGTCTTCCCGATACGCCGATACCTTCTATCAGAGACCTATCTGACAGGTCTACCGCAATCTGTCCATGTCGACTCAATAGTGTGGTAAAATCGGGATATGTACTAGATACATCATCAAGATAATCGGTAAATGCATTGTGATAACTCGCAAAAACATTTAAACTCCAAGTTTCTGATATGTCCCATTTCCATCCACCTCCTATCAATAAGGAGGCATTGATACTTCCATATTCCTCTCCTTGCAATTGACCCTCTGTGCCGAAATCTCTCAAGTTGAAAGTTTCACCATTGAGGTCAGCTGTCGGATTGTATCTAAGAAGCGAGATCCCGCCAAAAAAGTAAGGGGTATAATATTCTGAAGAACTTCCATGGATGTAATTGAAAAAATTAAACTCTATTGTCGCCGATAAATCGAAAATGGAAGAGCTAAAACTTAAGTTTCTATTCTGTTCAAATGTATTAGGAGAATCTGCATCGTCTCCTCCTATCTTACCGTAACTTAAAGAAGCCATGGCAGATACACGTGAGTTAAAGTTTCTTCTTGCGTTCAAGCCCCCTGCTAATCCTGGCTTGTGGATGCTCAACCGATTGTTTAAATCTCCATAATAAAAACTGGTCCCTAGCCATCCGCCTAGTTCATAACCTTTCTGAGCATTTGCCGAAAGGCAGAAACCCATTATAAATATAATGATGCTGTAGCCGCTTACTTTTCTAATCACTTTTTTCCGTTATAGGTATGTTATGTAACGATTCTCTGACAACCTTAGTATTCATAAAACATGCCGGAATGAGATAATTGACAATTATTCTCTGTTTCTGATGTTAATATCCATCTGGGTAAATGGTATCGTTATGCCCGCTTCTGTAAATCTTCTGTTGATATCGAATCTTAAGTCACTCTTGACATCTTCGATAAATAAAAACTTGCGTGAGAAAAACAACAACTCAAATTCTAGAGCACTTGCGCCAAAATTAACGAAACGGACTTGCGGAGCAGGATATTCTATAACATGACTGTTATCCCTGGCCGCTTCCAGCAATATAGATTTCACCATATCCGCGTCTGATCCATACGAAACCCCTAGTTTTATATCGAACCTAACCTTGTTGTCATAATGGGTCCAGTTAACTACTTTATCATTAACCAATCTAGAATTAGGCACGACCATTGTGACATTGTCCCGGGTCTCGATAATAGAAGACCTCAAGCCTATTTTCTTAACAACACCTACCGTCTGGTCAAATTCTAGGATGTCCCCGACACTCGTTGTCCGTTCAAAGAGTAAGACAATTCCTGAAATAAAATCGTTAAATGTCTGTTGCAAGCCCAGTCCGATACCTACCAGTAATGCTGCGGCACCCGTAAGAATCAACGTCATGTTTATGCCCAGATGATCCAGTGCCATCAGGGTGGCAATAAAATATATAAAGTACTTTATAAGTTGATTTATGGCATATTGAGACCCCTTATCTACGCCTCTACGCTTATATACTCGATAGAGGATAAGCTGGGTAGTCAACCAGATTAACAATCTAGATATCAGGAAAATCAGTGCAACAACGAATATTCTAGAGATTTTAAATTCTATTGCACCAGGATTACCGTCGCTGTCTAACCACGACTTCTGATAGAAGCTAAAATCGAATTCTTGGTTGTTATTAAGAAAAAAGACAATCGCTGCCGCAAAAACTATGTACTGTACAACAGTGCTGGCTGTTCTCTCGGTATTTCTAGACTTGTCAGTTCCAGCCTTTCTAGCGTCTCGATTGATGTAATAACGATGGATAAAAAGATTAGAAATTATCCAATCAATCAACCTCGCTGCCTGCACGAAAATAATCAAGTCAACAATCAAGGATAATGAAATAGAAAATTTACCCAGCGTGAAAGAAGGGTCCACGCCTAGTATCCTTAAGATAACTAAGAACAATACAGACACAATCAAGTATGCAAGTATAAACTTCAGGCTTCGTCGCTTCTGGTCGCTGATATTGTTCTGATCTAGCAGTTGATTAGCCTTGCTGGATCGAGAAAAGAGGTGATAGAATATGATGGATAAAACCCATGCGATACACAAGAGCAATATCTGGCCTAGGGTAATGTCTAAACCCATTATCTGTAGAACAACTTTATTGAAGTAAGCATCCATCTTAAAGCAAGATACTTAATCTGTTCTTTCTCTATCTATTTTTAAAGAATCGGTGTGCAATAAATCTCCTTTTTCCCGTCGAATGCTGTAATCAATCTATCAAAAATATCGGTCTCTCTAGCAATTTTTCTTCCGTCAATTTCTACTATCGGCGTAAGTTCTCCCATGGTTCCCGTACAGAATACTCCATCTGCGGCATACAATTCTGTAAGAGAAATGTTTTTCTCGATACAGGCAATTCCAGTTTCAGCCGCCAACTCTATTATCAATCCTCTGGTAATTCCGTGAAGGCAAGCGTCCGCATGGGGCGTATATAATTTTCCATCTCGCACCATAAATAGGTTGGTGCCGTTCAATTCGCTTGCGTAGCCGTATGCGTCTAACATCAAGGCAGCATCTTTTCCAGCAACATTAGCCTGTATTTTAGCGAGAATGTTGTTGATGAGATTGTTGTGGTGGATCTTAGAGTCCACATGCATAGGAGAGTTTCTTCTTATAGTAGAAGTAAATAAGGTAATTCCTTTTTCATTGTCATATACCGGTGGTTTATACTCTGGAACTATAATAAGGTTCAGTCCCATAGAATTCAACCTGGGATCCATGCCTGATGTGATTTTTTCGCCACGTGTCAAGGTAAGTCGTATATGGACATCTTCTTCCATGTTGTTGGCATTAAGGGTCTCTACAATTTTAGCCTTAATTTCATCATTGGTAGGAATATCCTTAAAAGCCATGGCATGAGCAGAATCCTGGAGTCTACGTAAGTGGCGCTCAAGACAGAAGATCCCTTCTTTATATAACCGCAGACCTTCCCATACAGCATCTCCTCCCTGAACTACTGAATCAAATACGGAAACCTTGGCTTCGTGTCTGTCTACAACTGCTCCATTGACATAGATTTTTAGATTCTTATTTCGTTTATCAAACTTTTGTAACATGGTTATGCTTTTATCGCGTATTCAAATAAGCGCTTGTAATATGGCAAAGCTTTTTCATACAATGGCAAGCAATGCGCAGGCATTTCTCTAGCTTTTTTTTGCTGTCGTTCAAAGCCACTGGTTGAATGCACATTTTTATACCAGTATTTTGCCCAAAC
>CALIQO010000137.1 GCA_938044055.1 uncultured Saprospiraceae bacterium | reverse complement strand
AAATATCTAGGAAGATGCTGAGCCGCTGTAAGCACAGCCTTGTAACCAGATATAGAAGCCATAGAAGAAAGGATATCCATGGATTGAGCAATAGAAGATCTCGGAATCATATCCATGCTGAATGCATGCAGATCTCTTGAGGTGAATTTTTCAACAACTTCAGGCGTATTATAAGGCTCAAGCATGCCTAAGAAATATGCTCCCTTTTTCATCTTGCTTAGATCTTCTTCAGAAGGGCAGTTGATCCCAATAATAATATCGGAAGAAGACAGTACTTCATCTCTTGAAACCAGGATCGCTGTTTCTTCATATTCTTTATCTGGAAATGAACTCTCCACACCAGCCCCAGACTGGATCTGCACGGATATATCCCAAGCAGATAGTTTTTTTACTTGGCTCGGAGTTAAGGCTACTCTGTGATCTGACGTTTCTTGCAGAACACCTAATGCACAATTTGACATAATTGATTTTTCATTGGCTCTAACTACTAAAGTAGTAAGAAAAGGATTACGGCCGTTTTTTATCACCTTTTTATTACAAATAATTTTGTTATACCCAAAGGCAGTTTTGATATCCTATAATCCTTGTTTATATATATAGACAAGGACTAAGGTTGGAAATATGCTGTGCTCAGTGGAGTACATATAAGGGGCTGGGAAGAGGGGGATTTATAAATGTATGCTGCAGGTGTCGAAAAAATGAAGTAATTTAGAATATGTTAACTAAAGAAGAATTAAAGGCTAATTATAAGAAATTCAATGATGATAAGCTGCTGAATTTATGGGCATCTCCTCAGCGTCTAAGCACTGTAGCTCAAGAAGCACTCCGCGATGAGATTGCCGAAAGAGGTCTAGATACTTCTGGGATATCGCGTGATAACCGACCTTCTAAAAATGAAGGAGAAATAAAAGTGCCTTTCAGTGATACTGACTACTCTGAACCTCCTGAAAATACGTATCCAGGGGCCTTGAAAATTTATCTAACGAATCAGAAAATGATAAGCAATCGCATGATGTTCTTTATTCCTATGGGCATAATTCTTATAATTGCTGGAGTCTTGCTTGCGCAAATGGTGCTTTTCTTAGTGGGGCTAGCATTATTTTTTCTTTCCTATTTCTTGAAGGCGACCATAGGAGCACAACCACAGTTGGTCATCTATAAGGATAGATTGTTGTGTTATAGAGATTCTGGAAGATCTAGGCGTCGGTATTCAGAAGTAGGGAAGTTGATGAATAACAATACTATGGACACCATTCCAGCTGAGAATATAATATCGGTTGAGCAAGAAGGCCCATTCTCAACCTCCCCGCTGGCACTTAGGTTGAAAGGAAAGTCTAAACCTTATCTTTTGCTTTTAATCGCAGACAAAGAGGAAACGGCCGATATTAAAAGGATGATAGAAAGTACTTATCAACTTGCTTCTGCTTAGAAAAAAGAGTCCATGGTTATAGATTGCTGTACCAGTCCTGTGCTGTGCTTGTTTTCTATTAGACCATACGTTGTAATCATTGTAGGAAATAGCGCCTTCCTTGTCTTGGTAAGTACTTGAAAGGCCGTGATCTTATTCCTTAACTTTTTAGCATAATCAGATGTGATGAGGAATTCGCTGTTGTAAAATTTTATCTCACAGATATTGATAACGTTGTCGGCGCGGTCTAGTAATAAGTCAATCTGTGCGCCTGAGAAATCATCATTTCCTCTTGCATGCCATCCTCCAGCTTCGGAATGGATGCCATCGATTTTTAGAGCTTGTTTTATTTCGTCGATGTGATCCAAGCATATGTTTTCGTAGGATAGTCCACTCCAACTTATGTAGGAAGAACTGTTGGATATTTTTTCCCACACCTTGGATTTAGAGGGCTTAGAGGGTTTTATATATTTCAGATAAAAACGAATGTAATAATCCTTGAGTTTGTATATTCTATCCTTGGCCTTATTGCCATATGGGACGAATGAAGTGATGAAGTCTGATGCTTCTAATTCTTCTAGAATTGTGGTTGTCCCTCCTCCCGATGTCAACCCTGATTTCTTGATGACTTCTTCTCGCAACATCCCTTGCGGGCGCTTGTATAATGTTTCTATAATCTGGGTGTGCTTTTCAGATTCATTAAAGAGGGAAGCCAGTAACTCTCCATATTCTGTCCGTAGCAATCCCGTCTGCGAAAAACATATTCTATCTATGCCTTGCACGAGGCTTTCGCCCTTCTGAAGTTGTTCTAGATAAAAGGGTATTCCACCCATCATCATGTATAGCTTGATGATGTCAATGTCGCTGATAATTATGTTCTTAGATTGTAAGAATGCTTTGGTTTCTTTTAAGGTAAAGGGTTTTATATCTATTCTTCCTGTTACTCTATTGTGCAAGCCCCCTTTATTCCGGAGGACCTTATTAATCATCCACGATGCCGATGATCCACATATGATTACCATGAGGTCGTTTCTTGTAGATCCATAGCTATTCCAGAAATCTGTAAATGCCGTGAGAAAACGAGATTTATTCGTTGCCATCCATGGGAACTCATCGAGGAAGACAACTTTCTTTTTACTTGACTTTAGCTTTTCTAGATAGGTGATCAATAAGTCAAATGCTTCGAACCAACTGGTTGGTATCGGCTTGTTGAGTTTGTACTTAGATTGATTGACTAGACTGGTATGGAAGCGACTTAAATGTTCTGAAAGAATTCCCTGGTATAATCCTGTGAACTGGAATACCATGTCCTTAGCTAGAAAGTTTCTTACGGTAAAGGTTTTTCCGACTCGCCTCCTTCCTAGAATGGCGATGAGCTCTGGTTGCTTAGAAGCAACCTTCTGTGTAAGCTGGTTTTTTATATCTTCCCTTCCTACTATCACTCTTTATTTTTGTTTCGCCAAAACTACTAAAAAAATACAGATATGGCGAAACAAAAATAATTTTTTAAAAGAAATCTGTTAAGTAAATGTATTATTTTGTTTCGCCATATCGATTCAAAATACATAGATATGGCGAAACAAAATAAATTTCAATCCCTTAAAAGGGGTTTATCTCAATCGCTTCTGAAACAACTCGAAGATGCGTCTATACTCATCTGTCCAGCTAGAAGGTTCTACGAAACCGTGTCCTTCCATAGGGAAAACCGCGAGTTCCCAATTTTCTTTCTCTAGCTCTATCAATCGTTGAGACAATCTGACTACATCTTGGAATTGTACATTCGTGTCGACCATACCATGGAGCATGACTAGGTGTTTCTGTAAGTTCTCAGCATGGTAGATGGGGGAACTTTTATAATATGCTTGAGGATCTTCTACTGGAGTATTGAGAATATTAGAAGTATATCCATGGTTGTAATGCGCCCAGTCGGTAACAGATCTTAATGCTGCTCCAGCCTCGAATGTTTCTGGAGAAGTGAATAGAGCCATCAGCGTAATAAAACCACCATAAGAACCTCCATACATACCCAGCTTGTCAGGATCCACACCGTGATCTGAAACCAAGTACTTAGCTCCATCGACATTGTCGTTAAGGTCATGGCCGCCCATCCATCTGTAGATGGCTGTTCTCCAGTCTCGGCCATAACCGGCACTGGCACGATAGTCAATGTCGATTACCGTGTAACCATTGTCAGTAAGTAGGTTGTGAAACATATACTCTCTATAGTAACCGCTCCACCACTCGTGCACATTCTGTAAGTATCCAGCTCCATGGACGAATACGATACCGGCTCCATTATTTTTCTCAGGAGATGGCTTGTATAATCTAGCAGGCACCATGACGCCATCTCGTGCTTTAAACCTTACTATATCTGGTTTCCTCCACGCATAAGATTCATAACCATCCTGGATAGA
>CALIQO010000136.1 GCA_938044055.1 uncultured Saprospiraceae bacterium | reverse complement strand
CATTCGATTCGTTTTTAGAGGAGGAAGAGAACAATGAAATTATTGGTTACATAAAATCAGCTGAACTTACTGAATCAACTCTCCTTCGACTCGGGGATATCTGCAATGATTACAGCGTTTCCTACCACATAGAGGAGTTGCCTGAGAAGAACTGGAATGAAGAATGGGAGTCGTCCTTTCTGCCTGTAGAGATTGATGATTACTGTCGCATCAGAGCAAGTTTTCATTCACGCGTAGATGGTTATAAGCATGAGATTATTATTGATCCTAAGATGGCATTCGGGACAGGTCATCACGAGACTACCTTCATGATGATTCAGGAATTGAGCAAGCATGAACTTAGTGACAAGTCTGTTCTTGATTACGGATGTGGAACAGGTATCCTAGCCATTCTATGTGCACAAGAAGGAGGTCACCCCATCGTCGCTATTGACATAGAAAAAGATTCTGTTGAAAATACGGAAACGAATCTCAAGGAGAATAACATCGGCTCTGTGCAGGTGGAGAAAGGAGATTTAGAAGTTGTGCCTAGTGATCAGAAATATAACTTTATCCTGGCTAATATCAATAGACATGTTTTACTAAATAATGTAGAAGCGCTTTATAAGTTATTGCAAGATCAAGGGAGACTGATTATGAGTGGCATTCTCAAGCAGGATAGAAATATAATACAAGAAAACTACACCGCTAAGTGGTTTGATATTGTTCATGAATCGGCTAGAGGAAATTGGTTGTGTATGACACTCTCTAAGAAAAATCCTTGAGTTTGTGGTACAACGCAGCCATAGGTAATCCCATGATGTTGTGATATGATCCTATTATCTTTTCTATTTTATTAAACCCCATCCATTCTTGAATTCCATACGCTCCGGCTTTATCATACGGTTTAAAGGTGTTAATGTAATAAGTGACTTCATCTGCGCTTAAGGGAAACAATGTTACCAGAGAAGATTCAGAGAAACTGACTTTCTTTTCGTTGCTCATCAGCGTTACACCAGTTACAACTTCATGGGTATTTCCAGATAAGTTGGTTAGCATTGTTTTCGCTTCCGCAAATGTTTTGGGTTTGCCCAGTAACTGACCTTCATACAATACAACAGTATCGGCAGTACAGACTATATGTCTTTTTTGTAAGTTTCCTTTAAATGCATTTGCCTTGAGCTCACTAAGGTAAATGGGGACATCCTTGTGTTCAATTGAATCTGGATAAATTTCATCTACAGGTATAATCTGAAGCTCATAGGGTATGCCAGCCATCTTTAATATTTCTTGTCTCCGAGGGGAAGAAGAACCCAGTATTAGTATGTTGCCATTTAATATATTGTCCATAATGAATTCATATTACAAGAGGATATAACAATCCTATTATCATAAATATTTTCATAAGTTGACTGGTTTTTCGCAATTCTTGTGCAGCTGTGGACCTATTTATAAGCCTAAATATGTACGTGCCTATCAGCAACAATATACTTCCTATTATCAGTGATGTAGAATTACCTACGACCGTGTACAAGCTTATAGACCATATAACGATCAATATGCCTAGAAAGAATAGAAGCGTCTTGATTAATTTAAGCGCTTGCGAGAAGCCATATACAACTGGAAATGTTCGCCCTCCATGCTGGCCATCGCCTTCCATATCTTCTACATCTTTAATTAATTCTCTTATTAGATTACTCACAAATGCAAATATGACCATGCCCCAAAACAAGAGCCTCAGCGATCTGTAAGATTCAGATTTTAAGGTTAAGTGAGTGATTCCTTCTGATTCTCCGATCCACACAATTCCTATCACAAAGGCACAGAAAACACTGACTATGATGTTCCCAATTAAAAGTGATTTTTTAAAATTGGATGAATATAGGTGTAGAGTCACTACAGCAAATGGATATATGATTAGGAGCGGCATCCTATTAAGGTTGTAGGCAAGATAAGTGGCTATGATGAGTCCTATTATTACTAGACTATAATAAAGCAGAAGGGCTATCCCTTTAGAAATCGTTTTTCCTACAAAGGTGTTATTAGGCTTATTAACTAGGTCTAATTCAGAGTCGTAGATATCATTAATGATGTAGGAAGATGCTGCAAGTATTACCGTCACTGAAATGAAAAGCAATAGATAAGAACCCGACAAGAGTGGCTGAATCTCATTCTCTACCAATGCGGATGTAAGAAGTACTTTATGTACAACATACTGAGCCAAACTTATGATGATAAGATTGACTGGTCTAATCAGATTGATACTACGCATTCAATAACAAGATACGTAATTTAGATGGCTGGTTCTTTTTAAATTCAGGGAAAGGGTGATTGAAGATCACTGGTTATCTCTCCACTCGTATACCCACTTAGCTTGAATCTGCTCTAGATGCCCCTCGCTGCAATCTTCTTTTACTCCTTCAAATACTGGAATCTCAAGAATCCATTCAAGCAACTCAGTAAACCTTATGCGATAGATTTTTGACTCTGTGAACTCATCACCGAATCTCTCATATAATTTCATAGCGATATCCTCATGATCTGCCCAGTTAATAGGCATGTTGTCTATATTCTCGAATCCCATAGTCTTTTTATTAATGTTCGTGACCTATTATGTTACTTTGATCTGGAATCTGAACTTCGATAACAGCATCATCTGATAGAATAACACACTGACAACCCAGTCTTGATTCCAACCTAGGATCAATAGCGCGATCTATAAAATCTTCTTCTTTATCAGAAATTTCCTCTAGAAATTCATCTCCAGATTCTACATATATATGACAGGTAGAGCAAGCACATACACCACCACAATTGTGGTTGAGGTGGACATCATTGTCTTCTGCTATCTCTAAAATAGAAAATCCCTCTTCAGCGTTTTCTACAACAACCTCCTCTATTTTCTTATCCTCAAATGTGAATTTTACTTTTGCCATTCAATTTTCTTCTTTCTTATGGTTTAATGACTCTTACCTGAGCCCGCAATTATAGGATAAATAACCCACAATTATTATATGTAAATTAAAAAGTGAGGTAAAAGTTTCATTCCAAGTGGCATAATTCGATTTCACTTGACACACATTATTGTTAAATGTTTCTATATTCAACTTAGAGAGACAAGAAATACGATGGATAATATTGAGTATACAGATAAGAAAAAATATAAATTTAAAGAGCTAAAGCTCTATACTTCAACGGAATGGCTCGCAGATAATAAAAAGAAATACCGCCAAGTGTTTGATAGATATGAGGTAGCTTATATCTATGCAGAATTGGCTTTTTATAATAAAAGTTTCGATGAAGATATCTGGGAAGCCGAGGTTACTTTAAAGTGTTATCAGATAAAGCCTAAGAAATCTGAAGTATGTGTCTTAGATTTTAAAAAGAAGATAAGTAAGTATGACAGTACAGTATATATCAGAGAGGGCTGGGGCAATAAGAAAGGAGGCGCTTTCTGGAAGAAAGGAACGTACTACTGGGAAGCATATATAGATGGAGAAAAACTAGGTTCTAAGTACTTCTATGTTGAAGATGCTGGGCAGGATTATACCGATGCACTGAATCCTTACCTAAGGTTAGAAACATTGAAATTATACGAAGGTCAGCTAGACGATGTACCGGTAGAAGAACGAACCTACCTTAAAACATTTTCTTCAGAAGCAACACGATATATATATACAGAGCTTACTTTTAAAAACCTATTCCCTAAAAACTGGCACTGTGAATTGTTCATTAAATTCATGACGAACATTCATGATATCAAGGGAAAGGTCAATAGATTGATCAATGTAAAAAAAGGTGAGGAAAAGATTGTTGTAACAGCAGGCTGGGGTTCTAATATAAAAGGCTCATGGCGTAATGGAGAATACAGTCTAGAAGTAATATTTATGGATCGACTTCTAGCAGTGGTTGATTTTATAGTAGATGAAACGATAGAAGAAGGAGATCCAGAGGTTTATCTTCCTGAGGAGAATAGACAACTCGGCATAGGAGAATTAGCTCCGAGTACATTAACCTTTGATGAGGTAATGCTTGAATTGGAGTCACTCATAGGACTTAATAAGATAAAACAGAAAGTTAAGGATCACGCCCAGTATATTAAGTTTCTGCAATTAAGGAAGAAAAAAGGATTTAAAGAATTAAGGGATATAGACATCCATTCTGTATTTACGGGGAATCCAGGTACAGGAAAGACTACTGTTGCGAAGATGATGGGACAGTTGTATTTTAAGATGGGATTGTTGACTAAAGGACATGTCCACGAAGTGGACCGTGTAGACTTAGTAGGGGAGTATATCGGACAGACAGCACCTAAGGTGAAAGAAGCAATAGAGAAGGCGAGGGGCGGTGTCCTATTTATAGATGAAGCATATTCCCTGGCAAGGTCTAACGATGATAGCAAGGATTTCGGACGAGAAGTAATAGAAATATTGGTTAAAGAAATGTCCAACGGAAAGGGAGATATGGCCGTTATCGTGGCGGGTTATCCCCAGGAAATGAAGACTTTTTTAGAAAGCAATCCAGGTCTACGATCTAGGTTTAAAGAGTTTTACCGATTCGATGATTATACACCTTCTGAACTGATGCAGATTGCGGACTACGCATGCAAGGAGATGGAAATCACCTTGAACGATGATGCTAGGCTTGATCTCGAGCAGATTGTCATAAAATCTTATAGGAAAAGAACCAAGAACTTCGGCAATGCTCGATACATCAATGATTTGCTTCAGAAATCGAAAATCAATCTAGGTATTCGTACAATGGAACGTAAGAACCCGATGTCTCTTGGAGAGAGAGAATTAATGGCAATTCAGAAGAAAGATCTAATAGGCATTCAGTCGGAACACTTCAGAAAAGTAGTTGACCTTCCTATAGATGAAAAGCTCCTCGATGAAGCCATGCAAGAGTTGAATGCATTGGTAGGTATCAGCAATGTTAAAGAACAGATCCAGGAACTTATAAGTATAGTTAGATTCCATAAGAAAAATGATCGATCTGTTGTTTCTAATTTTTACTTACATACCATATTCGTAGGCAATCCAGGAACTGGCAAGACTACTGTTGCTAGAATCCTTACTAAAATTTATAAAGCACTCGGAATACTAGAACGTGGCCATATGGTTGAAACAGACAGACAAGGATTGGTAGCAGGATTTGTAGGGCAGACAGCCATTAAGACCACCGAGAGAATAGATGAGGCAATGGGAGGTGTTCTATTTATAGATGAAGCTTATGCACTAAGTAATTTTAATGGACTTCAAGGGGATTATGGAAATGAGGCTATACAGACTATTCTCAAGAGAATGGAAGATGACAGGGGAGAGTTTTTTGTATTCGCAGCTGGATATCCTGACAATATGGAGAAATTCCTTAAAGCCAATCCAGGACTTACTTCTAGGTTTGATAAGACATTTCACTTTGAAGACTATACCTCAGATCAATTGTTCGAAATTGCTGAAAAAATGGTCAAAGATCAGAAAATGAGATTGACATCTAAAGCATCGAAAAAACTCAAAGAGATTCTTCTAGAAATCTATAAATTTAGAGACAAATACTTTGGCAATGCAAGGACCGTAAGGAAGATCGTTCTAGAACTGATCAAACATCAAAACTTGCGTTTTGCCACAATGGATATCGGGGCAAAATCTAAACAGTCAGAGATGCAGATCACTTATGAAGATGTATTGCAATTAGACATACTTTCTGAGAAAGATGCATTTAATCAACAAGGAATAGGATTCAATCATTGAAAAATATGATTGCAAAGAAACTTTTCTCTTTAGATTCAAATCTGTTTTTGTTTTTCCTCTTTTTGGCGATTATCAATGGAGTATCGTGGGGATTTGCTGATACATATGATCATATGTCCAATGTTGATGTACAGACTTATGTAGGATTATTCAATTTTGATTTTGACCAGCATCCGGTGAGGAGGTACAGAGTCATCATTCCTTTTTTGGCATCAGCTGTACATACTGTATTAGGACCTATATTCAGGATGCTTACGCCGAATGAATTTCCTGGAGATTTCCCTACAATCATGTCGTTTCTTTTTGTGAATAACTTATTGATGTCGCTTTATGGAGTTCTATTATTTAGAATTTGTCAAGCGGTTTCAGGTACTAAAATCATATGGCCTGCGATACTTGGTGTGGCGAGTGTTCTGACTTGCAGATGGACAGCATATTTAGCAGGTTCAGCTCTTGTGGACAGTTTGTTCTTAGTAGTTTTGGGGCTTCTTATATTAGGCATATTTAGGAATAAGATTTGGATGCTAATCTTAGCCATATATTTAGGACCATGGGCAAAAGAAGCTTTTATATTTTTTGTGCCATTATTGATTTTTGCCGAAAGAAGTCACTTACCAAAACTAATATTGCATCTTATAATCTCTGGAGTGATCATTTTTGGATTTAGGTACTGGTTTGATCAACAAATTGGAGCCTCCTTTTCAGATTCTATTGGTAAAGATGTTTCCCATTTTGAAGGCATACCAGATTCTTTAGGAAGACTCTTTTCATTCCATGGATTGTATGAGTTGTTTTCGATTGGCGGAGTCTGGAATGTATTTATTCTCTTCGGGCTGTTACAGCAATCTATTAGGACATTTTTAAGAGAGAAATTAGGTTGGATATGGATA
>CALIQO010000135.1 GCA_938044055.1 uncultured Saprospiraceae bacterium | reverse complement strand
AGGCATTATATACCCTTCTTGAAGTATGGCATCATAGCGCTCAGAACAGCAGGTGTTTCTTCTTATGGTTCAGAAAAAATAATGTTTCACTTAGGAGGAACCAATGGGTGGGTTTTTCAACAGTTTGACCAATCTACACCTACACCACAGGATCAAGCATTTGCCTATAAGACGCCTGCATCTCAGATGCGAGGTTTTAAATACAATGTAAGAAATGGATCATCATTCGCCCTGATTAATACAGAGGTGCGCTTACCGGTTTTTAAGTATCTTTTAGGAAAAAATATTAAATCCACTTTACTAAGGAATTTCCAGATTGTAGGTTTCTTCGATGCAGGATCAGCCTGGCATGGACTTACTCCTTATAGCGATGACAACCCACTAAACTCTCAAGTATTTACCAATCCTCCTGTTGTAGAAGTTGAAGTTAATTACTTCAGAGATCCACTTGTGATGGGTTATGGTTATGGATTGCGAACCAAGCTTCTCGGATACTTTATCAAGCTGGATTATGCCTATGGAATCGAAACCCGTCGTGTCAATGATGGTATCTTTTATTTTTCACTGGGAAGAGATTTCTAGAGCGTATACTTCTACTATTCATTATCACAAGGAGACTGTGTAATTATTCTCTATTTTTCTATTCTGGTGAGATTTCCGTATCTTAGACAGAAGAAAAACCAATAGTATGACACCCCATGAAAAACAACTGCTGAATCCAGATCAGCTTAATCCTGGTGATATTTTATTATGCAGTACAACAGATCAATTATCTAAACTTATTCAAGAGGTTGATCAAGGAGGGTACTCTCACACCATATTGTATGTCGGAAAGACAGATGGGCATCATATGATTGTACACGCCACCACTAAAGGTGTTCTCCATCAGAAATTAACACATATTATAGACAATGAGGAAATAGATCTGCTAGATGCTTACAGGTTTTATGATGATAACGGAAATTCCCCGGGATCTCCTGCATTACCAGTAGAACCTATAATTGAGAATGCACTTTCTTATGTAGACGGGCCGTATTTCTGGTCTGAACTTTTAATGGGAGGACTTGTCATCTTGAGTGTCGATCAATTCAAGAGTAAAACCATGCAGAAAATTGTAAGGATTTTAGGCGGATTGGTTGAAAGTAAAATTGTGAAGTTATTCGAGAAGAAAAAAGGAAAAAAAGCAATGGTGTGTGTCCAAGTGGCTACTACATCGTACTGGAATGCAGATACATCACCAGCACGTAAACTGGGTATTAAAATAGAAATAGCTGGTAATAGAAAACATGTTCCTATATTCGATGATGACCATGGTTTAATAAACCTGAAGAAGAAACTTCAACGCGATTTTGATGTTTATAATGCAATTCCTACAGACAAGTTGATTTCTGAAGACCCTATAATTCTGAAGGCAGGATCTCCTTTTATTCCGCTAGGAACATGTACACTCAGAGACATGTCACATAGTCCATCGCTTAAGTTGCTAGGGAGTATAAAAAATACAAGAAAAGTATAATTAATTAAGAATGCACAATTGAGTTTAATTATTTTCTCATGTCAATACTTAATAACAAAGATATGTCACTGCGAAGAAGGATTAAGAGTTTTCTTTGCTCTAAATCATATAAACCGCTTGTATTAAGAATAGGGGATATGTTTCCAGGACATCCGTTTATATTGTTTGTGATATTATTTACTTGTTCTTTTTTTATTAGAAAAATACCAGGATTAAATCTTACTAATTCCTTAGGCATAAGTTTTGTAATTCCGTATCTAATTTTTTTTGTGCGTAGACTAAGACAGTATATAGATAATATTAAGCCTTCATTGGTTGTTGAAGAATCAGAATACTTAACACTGAAAAATAAGATAGGTAGATACACCTTTTTAAGATTCTTAGCGATTTCTTTGTTGGCACCTTTACTTGTTTTTATTGTTAATTACAGTTCTGGTCCAGGTCATTTTACGATAGAAGGTCAGAGAAGTATAATGGGCATCGGGATCGGCTTCTACAGTGCAGTTTTTACCGGAATGTTATTGCTTCAGATGAATTATATAGCCATAACGGAAGTATTCAGATTTAACGTAATTGCTAAGAAATATGCAGAAGTAGATTTGCTAGATATTGATAAATTAGACGGATTTTCTCAGGTTGCCTTGCTAGCAGGAATGAGTATTATAGGGGTGTATACAGTGATTCCTATTTCATTGATTGAAGAACCTGAATTAAAACAGTCTCTTCTTTCAAGTATTGTCATAAGCCTTCCGATATTGTTAGTGATTCTTGCTATTCCCTTGTATCGTATTTATAGTGAAATAAAAACAAAACTAGAAGAAGAGAAGACTCTTATCCAGCAATCTCTTGCTGGAGATGATGTGAGTATGAATAAACTTACCATCTCTTCTAAGCAGAAATCGCTTTCTACAATGCAATTGATTCAATATCGTTCCTATATAAATGATTTATCACCTTTCCCTGTAGCTCAGAAAAGTATAATAAAGTCTCTGTGGTCACTAGGACTACTTATTATATCTTGGGTGGTGC
>CALIQO010000134.1 GCA_938044055.1 uncultured Saprospiraceae bacterium | reverse complement strand
ACCCTGTATTACTTATTTCCTACCTTCCTTCTCCCTAGAAAATATCTTCTTTTTATAATATGGTTTTCAGTGGGGTTGGTGTTGTGTGGTTTATTAAACCGGGCCATAAGCTATTTTATCATTTATCCGATTTATTATCCAGATGCAGTCGGTAGCGGTTATTTCAGGATTAAAATATTTTTTGAGATGACAGCGATAGTTAATGTTACTGCTCTAGCTGCAGCAATTAAGCTTTTGCAATTCTGGAATGATAACGAACAATCTAGAAGAGATTTATCTCAAGAGAAAATAGAAGCCGAACTAAAATTGCTGAAATCTCAGATTCACCCGCATTTCTTATTTAATACCCTCAACAATCTTTATGCCCTTGCCCTGGAAAAATCGGATAAGGCGCCGGATATAGTTATAAAATTATCTTCTTTACTTAATTATATGTTGTATGAGTGCAATGTAGAAAGGGTGCCATTAGAGAAGGAACTGGCATACATCAGAGATTATGTTTCATTAGAAAAGATTAGGTATGGTGAAATACTAGATCTTTCTTTCGAAATAAGTGGATCTACAGATGATTATCAGATTGCACCATTGGTTTTAATACCATTTGTAGAGAATAGTTTTAAGCATGGCGCTAGCCAGGAATCTTTCAAGCCTTATGTACATCTTAATATATGGATCAGAGATGGAAAATTCACCTTGAAATTAGAAAATAGTGTTGCTAAAGAAAGATCTAGTGATAGGGCAGATTATACTTCGGGAATTGGTCTCAGAAATGTTAAACGAAGGTTAGACATAATATATAAAGATCGATACGAGTTGACTATAACAGAAGATGAATCCTACTTAGTCGTTTTAAGTTTAGAACTTGATAAAAAAGTAATTATATGAATTGCATCATCATAGACGATGAACCCCTAGCTATTAAAGTTATTTCTTCACACATCGAACATGTGGATGGACTCAAGCTTGTGGGAGAGTTTCGATCAGCTATGGATGCGTTTTCTATATTGCAATCAGGTAACGTAGATCTTATGTTCTTAGATATACAGATGCCTAAAGTAACAGGAATTGAGTTTTTAAAGACTTTGCGCAAGCGACCACACGTAATTTTATGTACTGCTTACAGAGATTATGCCCTTGAAGGATTCAACCTCGATGTAGTGGATTACCTGGTCAAGCCCATTCCTTTCGAACGGTTCTTGCAAGCCATCGGTAAGGTTTATCAACTTATGAATCGGACGACACCAGTGATTGAGAATAACAACAGTGAATCGGTGTTAGATGCACCAGCTTTCATCTATGTGAGATCTGAAAAAGAACACATTAAGATTTATTTATGTGACATTCACTACATTAAGAGTATAAAAAATCATGTAATTATCTATACGGAAAACGGCAGAATTATAACGCATAAGCAGATAAGTGAAATGGAGCAGAAACTTCCAGGACAACATTTCGTGCGGGTGCACAGATCCTACTTAATTGCCATAGATAAGGTCCAGAAATTTACGCAGACCCACCTCACAATCAATGGAGAAGTAATACCGATCGGTAGGCATTATAAAATGGAAACCATAAGTCGTCTTCAAGAAAATGTCATCTAGATTTTCAGCTTAGCTTTTTTAATAATCCATATAATGGAACCTTCATTTACTCTTGTTTTTTCATAAACCTTCTTCCTTACCTGGTATCGTCGATTTAAAATTAATGTGCACCAGTATACTATCTGGCGTAACATTTGCGTAAATTAGTAGTACCACCAAACATTTTAATTGACGATGAAACAGAAAACGCAACTAGTATTATCATTGCTATTGATCTTATTGATAGCAGCATGTGGAAAAGAAGAACCTACTCCAGATCCTATAATTGTAGCAGCAGATCCATCCTCTCTTATCTTCAACGATATCGAGACGGGGACTTTTACTGTGAAGTTACAGAGCGGAGAATCTGTAGGCTGGCAATTGTCTTCTATACCCGCATGGTTGTCTGCAACACCTACAACAGGAACACTTAGTACTGGCAACAATCAGTCGATTACTTTAACGCCTGAGGTTGACAACTTTCCACCTGGAAAATTATCTGGAGTTGTAGAAGTTCTGACCACAGATAATCAGAGATTAAATGTCAATGTTACTGTCTGCGTAGAAGGAAGACCTAAAGCGACCTTGCCACCTTTTAACGAAATAAGAATGGATATCAATAATGGATGGCAGGAGTATTTCAATATTAAAAATACAGGTTCAGGTGTCCTTGTTTTTTCAATAGAAACAGATGATGATCGGATAGGGTCTTTTATTTCTGGCAACGATGTTCTCGAAGAAGGAGAAGAATCAGAAATATACCTGCAGGCCAACGTGGATCAATTTCCTCTAGGAGAACACAAGGCCAACCTAACTATTACTACGAATAGCGTGGAAGAAAAAATAGTCATTCCCATAACAGTTGTCTCTCCGCCACGACCTGCAATGAGGGCTGAGTATCCTAACTTAGATTTCGGATTAAATGTGGATAGTAGAACTGTCAATATCATCAATGAAGGAAACGTACCGATAAATTGGAATTTGGTTTATGATGATCTAGGGCCATTTAGTTTTTCAATTGAAGAAGAGAGAATTGATTTAGGGGATACTTCACGAGTTGTTATCACACTTGATAGGTCTGGATTAGAAAATGGTTTTTATGATGCACAGTTTAGAATAGGATCAGATGTGCAATTAGAAGATTATCTTTTTATTAACTATCAAGTGTATGAGGAAGATAAGTATCTACTTGATGGTACAGTTGTAGATGCCTTGTACAGTAGAGAGGCCGGAATGATGCTGGTAGCTCAGGAATTCCCTAATTCGTTTGTTGCTTACAATCCAGAAACAGAATCGGTACAAGAGCTTGATCTTGATTTTACACCTGTTCATATTGCTATAAGTGGAAATGGAAATTACGCTGCAATAGGTGGAGTAGGACAAGCGGTTCTTTTAGATCTTAATTCTTTTTCAGTGCTGAAAGAAGTTACCGCTTCAGGGTACAACCAGGCGATTGCTGTAGATGATGATGCATCTTTATTTCTTGTAGGTAATGGTCAAGCGAAAAGGGTACTCGATAATGGACTTGAACACGTAATACAATATGGGAATAAACCTACGAGTCAAGCAAAGTTACACCCGAGTGGAGAATATTTTTATATTACATCCTCCAGCACAAGTACAGCAATTAAATTAAAAGTAGGCGTAGATTCCCTAGAATTCATCAACGAATATGTTTTCACCGATAGGAGACCCCTTGGTGATTTTTGGTTTGATGAAAGTGGCGATCGCCTGTTTACGCAATCAGGATCAATCTATGGTATAGATGCGGAATCAGAAGAAAAAGATATTGTTTTCGAAAAGCAACTGAGCGAATTCGAATCCTTTAATTCGATTGCATTTTCTGAGAGATTCAATATGATGGCTGGTGTTACGGGATCTGTAGATGAAAGCGATGGAGATCGATTTTATATTCAAGATTCTTACAGGTATTCCATTACCGATTGTAGACAAGAGAATTTTATAATGCGACCCTATTTTATAGGAGATGGCGGCAATGGTGATGTGCTCAGAGAAGGGAATCACTGGTATTTAGGCATCTATGAAGATGGTAATAAATATGTCAGTGTAGGAACTTCCGATTACGATGTCAACAGCAACTGGGCTATAAGTACCATTGATATTGATCAGTAAGGTAGACAAGAAGTCGGCTTTAAGAATTGTGTTGTTCTTGTACTAGCTTAAAGACCCAACCCTGATCTATTGCTTTCTTGAATTCAGAAATTATATGGCGCATAGAAGTTGCTTTTTCGCGGTCATAACTATAGACGCTTTCATATATCTTTTCTTCTATAAGATCAGGACTGCTTCCTTTAGACCCTTGTAACAATTGACACTTTTCTGCATCCATGATGAGATGAAGAACTGAATCTTCTTTTTCGGCATATAACAGAATCTTAAGTGCCGATGATCTAAGAAAATAGGTAGATATAAAAATCTCTTCCATCGTTAATTCTCGATTGTATCCTCGTCCTTGTATTCTACCATCAGGATACAAATCTGAATAGCTTGAAAATGAATCGTATAAGAAGTCATTGAGATAATATGTTGTAGTAGTACTGTTGACTTCTATACACATGGGTATGCCACAATTATACAATTGTTGCTTCTGCCATAAAAACCCAACCCAAGTATACAAGAGTGCATATGAATATTCGTAGATGATTTCCATTTCATCTACTTCAGATTTACTTGCGAAGTAATCTATGAATACTTGGGATTCATTCACTATTGCTCCGAATGCAATATCCATTTCACCTTCTATGGCGACAATCATATTATACTGGTATCGTTCTATCCAGAATCCTAGACGATTATGGCGGTATAGGTTTTTTAAACTGGAGTCATCTAGCTGTTCCAGCAACCTTAGATTTTCATAGGTATATTTGGTTTTTATTTCACTTAGTTTTTTCTCAAGATTATAGCTATGATCTTGTAACCTAACTACGAATGCTTTTAATGCAGTCTCACCTTGAGCTGAGATGCGGTTATCCTTTATAATGAAACCAGCTATATAATCGAGTTGGTCATTAAGTGACATGATTCAGGATTTCAAGCATAGAATTTATTTCTTGGATACGTGCAGAATGGGTGTATGATTCTCTAAAAGTGTTGTTGCGATTCAACCACAATACTTCGTACCCATATTCCTCTGCACCGACAGCATCCCACTGGTTAGAAGATATGAATAAGATTTCTTCCGGTCTACAATTTAAAGATTGATTGACCATGGCATAGACGCGTGGATCTGGTTTATATCTCTTAATGGAATCCGC
>CALIQO010000133.1 GCA_938044055.1 uncultured Saprospiraceae bacterium | reverse complement strand
ACAAGAGATGAATCTTGACTTGAGAATTGAAAAAGGTTTAAACCTCCTTCACCTTCAGACTCTGTCTTCTGAATTATTCTGAGGGTAGATTGACTGTTGAACTTGCGCAAGAATCCCGTGAATCCTTTAGCAGCACGATCTATGTTTTTGCTCGGGTCGATAGCGATGCTTTGATTCCATCCTTGATTTTCTGTCCGGATGAATTCATTGTTGATGATGCTCACTCTTATGAAGTCTGCTTGATCACTGAAGACAGCTGTCTCATATTCATTAATCTGGTCTTCTCCGTCTGCATTAAGGTCACCTAAATATATATAATTGCCTTCACCCTTTTCCACTTTTATAAACTGAAATTCCCGCTTGGCTTCTTGCCCAGAACCTATGTTGTAACTACTTATAGATCGGATCAGACCATTTTTTATGTTGAGGGCATAATCTACTCTTCCGAGGAGGGTCTTGTTGTCTTGTTCATTGACTTTCTCAGGGAGCGACACCTTGAAGTCCCGATAGGTGAGATTCAGTTTTATTCCATTGTCAGAAGATCCTACAGAACTGATTATACCGAGTTCTGTGACAGAGGCGGCCTCTGCAAGCACATTATTTTCAGGAAGGTCATCCCGTCGAAGTTTAGTGAAAAACTCTACTTTTAAGTTGTCTTTTTCTGGGCTTCTGATGGCACCATAATATTCAGCGAAGGAGAAGCTTAATTCTTTAAGTGTAGACTGATCTAAGGATGTGATTTCGTTGTTTTCGGAAAAGTACTTGCTGTATAAAGTCCAGTTGTTTAGTTTCGGAAACCTTCTTTCAAGTTCAATGGTAGGCCTAGAAAAAGAAGTTTTTTCGATGGTGTTTTCAGAAGTTAGAAAGTCGGACTTGATAGATATGAAGTTTACACTGTCTCTGTATATTATAGAAGGCACGTGTCTAGTTCCTGCGTATTGATTTCTGCGGTCATAGATGGCAAGTCGGTAATCCATTTTCCATTTGCTGCCTTGATGGATGGACCATTTTCCATTCCATAAGTGTTCGTCTGCTTTTTCAAGACCTGCTGTGTTCCAGTCTCTAGAAAATTCTTGATTTCTAAAGGGGTTAAGGAATTGAAAATTTTGTTGGAGAAATTCATAGTCTATCAGTAAACTTGTTTTCCATTTTTTCTTACTTCCGAGGGAGCGTTCTGCTTGGAATCCGACCTTAGAGGCCAGTCCTTGATTGTCTTGGTTGCCGATTTCAGAAAACCGGTTGGAGTCAAAGCTGCTGAATGAAAACTCCCCATAGATCTTCGATTTTTCAGAAAAATTATATACACTTCCTAAGCTCACCATCTGTCGTTTTTCTGGTGGAATAAGTTGGATGATGGGTTCATAAGTGCCGATTGCTTCTCCTACATACTTGTAGACGCGACCATTGGCCCCAGCTTCATTATCGATTTCATATGATCCATTCCCTATCCCTACTTCTGAGAATACGGCCGTAAATCTTGCCAGCGATTCGTCGCTCTGATAGACAAGAATACTGTCTCCACCATCAGGGTTAGGCGCTTTATCATAGAATATGGTTCCTATAGATAAGTTGACATCATCTAAGGTACGGATGCCACTCCTTCCTAGGTTTGATGGGTTTTCACCTCCTTGCGTAAGGATACGGATGTCATTGCTATCTAGTTCTATCTGTCCAGTTGCATTCTTACTGTCTTGTTCATTGTAAAAGTTAAGATTAAGCTCATATTTCTTTGTCTTAATAGAAGAGGTAAGCGCGTAGAGTGACCTCAAGTAGTTCTGGTCAGTATATTCGTATTCTATGATGATTCTCGATTCTCTGGCTATCAGTCGCTGAGGCGTAAAGGTTATTTCAGCATTGTTATAGTCGATGATGTAATCATTGTCTTGTCCTCTGGTCAGAAGTTTTCCATCATAGTAGACCTTCTCAGAACCTTGCAATACAATTAGGAATCGTTCACCATTATTGCCGCGGAGCTTATAGGGTCCTTGATTTCCTTCACTCACTTCGAGCTGCTGGCGAGAGAATTTTCCCCTCGAAATTGCAAAGTTGGCTCGTGCGCTTATGACTCGATCGTCATTAGAAAAAGTGTTAGAAAGTTCTAGCCCTTGTGCTTTTTTAAAATATTTCATAAAATAACCTTCTCCTGAAGGAAGGTCGTAGTCTCCAGCAGTAACGCCGAGGCGATTTTTAGATACACGGATGAATACTTTATCGAATTCTTGTAGCAACTGCGTATTTCCATCTGCTTGGATAGGAATGTTATCATCAGAAATAGCAGCAACCACATTTATCCCATTTCCCAGATTTCCATTTAATTGCAGATTGAGATTAGAATTAAGAACAAGGCTCTGACTGTTACCGACTGAGAAGCCCCTGGATATACTTCCATTGTAGTTGAGGTTACTCTGATCTATCAGAGGAGAAGTTCCGCTTTCCGCAAATGGGGAAAAGTCGTAACCTATGTAAACTGCTTTTTCTCTAGATTTTAATTTCGTTGAATCAATTAAGGCATAGGATTCTCTATGATCAAGATCAAATGTTCTATAACTCACTTGATAGGGTTTTCCGATATGGGAAATAGAATCACACGGGATACTCAAAAAATTATCTTTTATGTAGAAAGCAATTTCTGGAGAAATCTCAAATGTCTCAGGAGCCACAGAAAGTGAATCCAATTTAAAATAACAGGTATCAAGCACAATCGTCTTGGTTACCTTATTGGATATTTGACCTAGAAGTGGACAGAACAATGCTGTCAGACAATAGAAAAAAATGATATGTATATATAGTTTATTCAATCCTAGATGAAAACGTATGTGAGCTTATGTATGATACACAAATTGAAGTGAATTAAAAACAAGTGCAAAAATGGTGTGTAAGCAGCGGGCTTTTATATGAATTAACAACATATTTTTAAATCACTTGAGTGCCTAAGAGTGGTGGTTACTTGTACTACCATTTAAAATAATTGATAATTAAGAAACCTAGGGGACAGTTTCAAGCCATTTCATGGATGAAAGAAAGTGATTTTCATACTTGGTATAAAGGACTATTAGTCAACGTTTTTCATACATGTAATAATTAAATAAAATAATAATCAGATGTATATATAACTATAAATGTATAATTTATGCATATAATAATTATGTAATATGAAAATTTTATGCTTATCTTTCTGTTTTATTTTTTAGGGTAGCAACTACATTCCATTTACAGTAAAAAGTAGGTCGTTTATTGCCTACTATGTATCATTTATGAATTATACTGGTAAAAATGGTAAGTAATATGACACATAAGGTGACTAGAATAGGGATTATTCCATATATTTGGGCTTTTAAAATGGACTTTTACACCATACCTGTGAACATTAACCGATGAAAAAGAACATGTTGAGATCTATCTCAGTTGCAGTTGGAATGTTGTGTTTGCTTGTGACAACCACTTATGCCCAAGAAACGAGGACCATTGATGGTGCCCTCAATAACCGCTCTAATCCAGAATGGGGAGCTTCTCATTCTATGCTTTCTTACTGGACGAAACTAGATTATGCAGATGGTTTCAGTGAACCTAAGCTAGGCGAAGAATTCAATCGCCCTAATCCCAGAAAAATAAGCAACGATATTTTTGCCCAGAATTCAGTAATTCCTGATGAATTAGCCTTAAGTGATTTTTTATGGGCTTTCGGGCAGTTTATTGATCATGATATTACCCTAGTAGAAAACACTCCCACAGAAGTATTAAGCAATATAATTGTACCGGATGATGATAATCGTTTCGCACCTGGGACGGTATTGCATATGTCTAGAAGTGAAATTGCCTTAGGGACAGGTACGGGAATAGATAATCCTAGAAGACACCTAAACCGCATCACAGCTTTTCTAGATGGTTCCGCAGTTTATGGATCGGATATAGAAAGAGCAACTTGGTTGAGGGGTGAAAATGGTAAACTTAAAGTTTCTCCAGGTAATCTCTTACCCTGGAATACAACAGATGGTGATTTCAATGGTAGGATAGATACAGATGCGCCGTTTATGGCGGACGATACCAGAGTGCTTACTAAGTTTTACATTGCTGGAGATATCCGTGCGAATGAGAATCCACTCTTGATTGCTTTTCACACTTTATTCGTAAGAGAACACAACCGACTTGTTGATTTATATACTGCGGAAGATCCTACCTTGACAGGAGATGAATTGTATGAAA
>CALIQO010000132.1 GCA_938044055.1 uncultured Saprospiraceae bacterium | reverse complement strand
GATAGTTTACCTTGGAGTTCATCCCGCTCGGTTATCAGTTCACTGGAGATATCATCTTCATCAAGCAGTTTTTTTTCTCTCACTCTTTCTAGTAGAGTCTGCATTTTACTTCCTTCGATTAGGTTTACGATGGATATATCCTTAGAGACTTTATCTGTAACAGATTTCTTAAGATTTAAAATTTTAAGTGCATTCTCATAGAATAAGTGTAGTTCTTTAACGAGAAACTCCTTAGAGTTAGAAGCAAGAAACTGCGTCTTAACTTCCTCTAGACCTTCTAGTGCTAGATCGCTGTAATATTGAGCGCTGTCGAGTGCAGACATCGAACCATCTATTAAGTGTTTTTCGACAAAGCCTTGACTTAGATTGTTAAGGGCACTTAAAACGGCTGTATAATTTCTTTTCTTTAGATAGAAGTATGCATCGTCCTTATCATATTCCATAGAGGATAAGCTCCTTCTCAGATAATTTATACCTAGATCCGTATTGCCACGGGAAGTGTGAACCGATCCGAGGGATCCTAAGATCTGAGATGTTAAATAGTGCTTTTCTCCTAATTGTGATGATGTGTTATCCAGAGATTTCTGGAAAGCTACTATACTTAAATCAAGTCTTCCTTGTTCCTTATATACATTCCCTCTTATGTTGTTGATGTCAGAAAGCCCTAGATGGGTTTCTCCTAAGTATTTCTTAATTAAGTCTTCTCCCTGCTGCAGATAAGTTAATGAACGGTCATACTCTTTGCTTTGCCTGAGAGCTATAGCATACGTTATCGACGGTATGATTTTGTTTGGTTCGAGAGCCGGGTTCTTTTCAAGAATAGAAAAAACTTCTTTGCAGAGGGTTTTAGCTTTATCTAGATCACCATTGGTTAAGTAATTGTATGTAATGGCACTCTTTGTTTTAATGATCTGCCCAAGGTTTTTTTCAGGTTCTTTCTCAAATTGTTGTAAGGCTTTTTCTTGGTAATATAAGCCTTGGTCAAGATCACCTATAAAAATACTAGACACACCAGCACCGTAATAGCATTTTCCCAACTTGTCGGGATCATAATTTTCGATCGTTTCCAATATCTGTGCCGCTTGAAGGCTGTAATGAAGAGAAGAATCAAGCTGGTTTTTATACTCGAAGCATCTCCACTTGCTTGTATAGGCATCAGCAAGAAGGATTCTTTCTTGTTCTGATTCTCCCAGTCCCTGAATACCCTTATTTAAGTAGATCAATGCACTATCCATGCTATACTTTAAAGAATAATACCTTCCCTTTATTACTTGAAATTCAGTCAATGATTTAAGATCGTCACCAGAGGATAGAGCTGTTTCATCTATTTGTTCTATGAATAGATATGCAGAATCTGGTAACTCTCTATTAAGATAATCTATGGCATTGTCGTATAGGGAGCGATTGGGGTCATTTCCTTGATGATCACCTATAATGAATAAGGTGAAAAATAGTATTGCAACCAGCATGTGAGTTTTTCTTCTTTCCTAAAGGTATGTATAACAAGCTATAAGACATACTTATTATGGAATTAAGTATAGATTGAAAAATAATCTATTTTATGGCCTCTTTAATTAATATACGATATCAAGAGACCATAAGAACACTCAATAATTCACTTTTAAAAAGAGTAATAATGATTTCATCCTTTTGTATAAAAAAGAAATAACACTGAAAGTTGCCACAAGAGTAATCTGACTTAAAGTAGAATCAAATTATTAATTGCTTCTTTATTCATAGGAAATAAAGGGATCCGAATTAAAGCAATATATTTGCCTCTTAATATTAACGACTGGATTAAGTATGAATAAATCTACCATAACCATAGAGATTAATCTCAACGAAGAAAAGCATCCTCAATCTATACACTGGACTAGTTCCGATGATAAAGAGGGGAGTAAAGGGCATGAATCTAAAGCCATGGCTGTTGCTTTTTTTGACAAGGAATACAAGGATACTTTTAAGATAGATCTCTGGACGAAAGATATGCAGGTTGCAGAGATGGATAGATTCGTATTTCATACGATGAGAGGATTAGCAGATAGTTATTTTAAGGCTACTAAAAACGCCCAACTTGCCAATGATATGCAGCGATTTATCCAGTATTTCGGCGAACAGACTGAAATCTTAGAAAAAGAGTCTTAATACATTTTTCTCCTATTTTATTGAAAATTAATTATATACGCATATAATTAATTATAATTTACATTTCGAATACATTATAATATATCTATATGTATATTGTTCTGAATGTGCGTGTTATAGATTATATATTAAAAATATTTATAATAAATACTACACATTACTTTTTTTTGTTATATATAAGGTTTACATTTGTTTTGAAACACTATTAAGACCTACTTTATATATGATCAATATTGTCACAACTAGATTTATTGAGTGCCACGACTTTATTAAGTCTAACAATATGGTCAAGTCTAGTAGACAGTTTGCTCTAGCACTAGAATATGCGCCTCAGAGTCTCAATTTCATACTTAAGAGAAACAGAGATGTACCTATCGATATATTGCGTCGAGCCATAGAAGTGTTTAAGTTTAATCCAGTTTTCCTCTTTGAAGGAGTAGGGCACTATCTTAAAGATAAAGAAGCTCCAGTCGTTCCAGACATATCAGAAAAAAGGTCAGAAATATCCTATGTGCCTTATGCAGCAGAAGCTGGATATGGCGATCAATTATTAGACGTAGAGTATGTCAGTGAATTGCCATCTTTTACCTTGCCCGGAGATGCGTATAGATATGGAACATTTAGATGTTTTGATGTCCATGGGGATAGCATGGAACCCAGCCTATATTCTGGTGAAAAAATTATCTGTTCTAAAGTAGAGAAATCTGACTGGATCAATAACATCAGAGACAATTACGTATATGTAATCGTAACCTGTAACTCCATCGTTGTAAAACGAATAGAGAATAAACTGACTGAAGGAAAACTTATAGCCATATCAGACAACACCTTCTACGAGAAATATGAAATACATGGAGAAGATATTGTAGAAATATGGAGAGTTAAAGAGAAGATATCTACCTTTCTATCTTGTCCTAAGAATGTAAGAAATGGACT
>CALIQO010000131.1 GCA_938044055.1 uncultured Saprospiraceae bacterium | reverse complement strand
CTAAGACTATTTTAGCATAGCCCATCGGAAAATCCTCTTTCGTTATGATGTAGAATAAGTTGTTGGCATCCAGCAAATCTTTTTTCGTATTTGAAACAGAAAAAGCCTCATCCAAGTATGCCGTCAGGTCGATTTTGTTATCAATGAAGTGGCCATGGGATTCAGCATAGGTTACCCTGCCCATAAAAGCCAGCAAGTCTGTGTCTTCTACTTCTGCTTTTCTAATATGTACCATGGATCGATTTTTCATTTTTAATTCTTCTCAGATGATAGGCGTGTAATAAAGTAGCGACAATACAACCGACAATAATCGGTGTTGCAGCAATCAATACTCCATACAATATGTACAGAACATTTGCCATGAGCGATACCAACCGCAATCTATACTCGCCCTTAGCAGACATAGAATACAGATTGATGATTAAGGCAATATAACCGATACCATCTACTAGCATGCGCTCTGTCTTATCTTTTCTCTGGGGGAATGGTGGCAAACTTAGCTGAGCGGATCTGAGCCTGTTTTACATCCTTAGGTTTGAAAATTCGGATGGTAGAAGCAGGATGCTTTGCAAGACCAAACTGCGGTCTTATCGGCCGCTCCGTAAAATTCCCTGCACAACTCGGGCATACATTGTCGAATAACTCTATCGCACACGTCCTACAGTACGTACACTCATAAGAGCAGATCATGGCCTCGGTAGAATCCGGAGGTAAGGGCTTATCACAATGCTCACAACTGGGTCTTAACTCTAACATATTCCTGATATTGTTTAAAGATTCAAAACAAAAATACTACATTTATGGATTACCTGAATCGTCCAGAATAAACATATCAAGTAGTCCAGATGTTTCCTTACAAAACAAGTATCCGATTAGATAGAGATGGTACGCAAGCGCTGTACTTGCAACTTTCTAATCAGATTATCCAGTTGATTAAGAACCAGAAGTTGCCACCACATGCTAAGCTACCAGGGAGTAGAACCCTGGCTGAGGATCTCCGGGTACACAGAAAAACCATCGTCGCTTGTTATGAAGAATTGCTACTACAAGGGTGGGTAGAAAGCATCCCCAAGAAAGGAACCTTCGTACACCGCAACTTACCCCTTTTACAACAAGAAAAACTACGCGAATCAGAAAAGGAAGTTGTAAATCTCCGTGCTGGATTTTCATTTTATAAGAATACACACATAGAGCGGAAGTATCCTGTATCAGAAAAGGGCGTCATGTATATCGATGATGGGACTTCAGATCCTCGGTTGACACCCATTGATGAAATTGCGCGAACGTACAGAAGGATCTCTGCCAGAAAAAGAATAGCAGACCACATGTCTTACGGATCTACCTATGGCAACGAATCCCTCAGAAAAGTATTGGTTGATTATCTTAATAAGACCAGAGGATTAGGTATAACGAAAGACAACATCCTGATTACGCGAGGCAGTCAGATGGGTATATGGCTGTCCGCTCAATTGCTTATAAAAAGCAAGGAAGTCGTTGTAATCGGAGAAACAAATTATTCCTCTTCTGACGTTACTTTTCTATCACAGAAAGCTGAACTGGAAAGGATCTCAGTAGATAAGGATGGACTGGTAATAGCAGAGGTAGAAAAACTGTGTCAGAAGAAAAAAATAAAAGCAGTTTATGTAACCTCTCACCACCACCACCCGACTACCGTCACCTTATCCGCTGAAAGAAGGATCCAACTTTTAAACCTGGCCAAGCAATACAACTTCGCCATTATAGAAGACGATTACGATTACGACTTCAACTACAACCATGCGCCTATATTGCCCCTAGCCAGCCACGACACCTGCGGCAACGTTATCTACATAGGTTCAGTCTGCAAGATGGTAGCACCGGTATATAGAGTCGGGTACCTCATTGCTTCTAAAGATTTCGTAGATGAAGCTTCTAATATCCGAGGAATTGTAGATCGCCAAGGAGACGCATTGCTGGAGTTAACCTTTGCCGATTTCATTAAGTGTGGTGATCTGGATCGACACATCCGTAAGGTCTTGAAAATCTACAAACATCGCCGCGATTTATTCTGCGCCCTCCTCAGTGAAGCCATAGGCGACAAGGTAAAATTCGAAATTCCTAAAGGAGGTATGGCCGTGTGGGTGGAGCTGGATAAAAGATATGCTTGGAAGCAAATAGCAGAAGCGTGTAGAAAGCATGGTCTTGAACTCGGAAACTGGCGCCGCTATGATCGGGCTCAGATCGGACACAACAGCATTCGGATGGGATTCGCTGCTAACAACGATAAGGAGATTCGTGAGATCATGAAGCGATTGAGGAAGGGAATGAAATCGGCTTACTCAGTCTAAAGGTTAGTGCGACCGAGCAGAGTGTATAAATATTTGGTTTTAATTTCTATTCTTCACCCTCTGCATAAATGCTTGTTTATAGCTCGCCTTCACAACTAACACATTTTTTCTTTCTACTCACTCAATGCGTAGATGTAGACTGGAGTATCTGAACTTCATAAAAAATATTTAATTCTCTAAAATGTATCATCTCCGATTTTAAGTTCTATAGCCCAGTACATTATGTTTCAAAAAGAAACATAAATGGACGTTATATCGAAAAGAGATAATTTATAAATAATCTCTTCTATTTATTTTTTTAATTTATCCAGTTTTTTCTTGTGATAATCAGAACCACTTATGGCTAATGCTTTTTCACAATACAAAATGGCGTTTTGTATATCATTTTGAGATTTGTAATAATCGGACATAGAATCATATCCATTTGCATTATTTGGATAATACTTTATAGCCATTTTAATGAACCCCAATGATTTTTCTGGCGAATGAGACATAAACATATACCCTAGATTGTTTAGCATATCTTCCTCTGGATATACCTGAAAACCCAACTTATTAGAAAGCATCTC
>CALIQO010000130.1 GCA_938044055.1 uncultured Saprospiraceae bacterium | reverse complement strand
ACATGTACTTAGAAGCAATATACCTCCCAGTTTTAAGAAGTAACTTACCTGCGATTCTCTGGTCTTGATAACGCTGGGATAGAATCGGATTCCAGCAGCTCCTATTCCGAATACTACCAGAGGAAGAAACAAGCCAGCTGTGTTCAAAACATATGCAAAAACACCGTAAAGTCCGATATCCTGAGGATAAAAAAAGATGGTACTAATGATCCCAAGGATTGAAATACATCCTAGAACGATCGTCTGCCTTAAACTTTCCTTGATAATTACGCCCATGCATACTCATTCATGGCTCTAAGATATATAAGTTATGCTTATATATAACTGGAAGCATTCCTGAATCTTGTATAAGGCAACTTACCATCTAGAGCTTTTACTAGGAAAAATGGATGATTTCCATTCATTATCCACATTTCTATTCCATGTTGCATACACAATTCGGCAGCAGATATCTTAGTAGCCATTCCGCCTGTTCCCTGATCTGATTTAGTTTCAGAGACGTAGTTGCTCGCAAGAGACAGATCATTTACCTCAGGAATAAGTTGTGCAACAGGATCAATCCTAGGATCTGTTTCATACAATCCATCTATGTCGGAAGCAAGTACAAGCAAGTCTGCTTCTAGGATTACAGCAACATAAGCTGATAATTTATCGTTGTCTCCTAGTACTATTTCGTCCACGGCAACGGTATCATTTTCATTGATGATGGGCGTATAATTCATTTCTAGCAATCGATTGACGGTGTTTCTGATGTTTTCTTTAGAGGCATTATTTTCTACATCGTGATATACCAGAAGACACTGTGCTACATCACACCCTCTCGCTCTGAAGACTTCATCGTACATCCGCATCAACTTATGTTGTCCGATAGCTGCTAGAGCTTGCTTAGAATCTACTTCCTGATTGATACGGGACATATCTACATATTGTCGAGCGGCAGCAATCGATCCAGAACTTACAATGACTATATCATATTCTTCTCTGAGAAGAATGATCTGTCTGGCCAGGTCTTCAATCTTGGCATAGGAGATAGTATCTGTACCAGCCGTAAGCGTGGATGTACCTATTTTTAATACAAGTTTTTTCTTCATCTTACTTGCCCATTTCCTTTTATCACCCACTTATTAGTAACCAGTTGTGAAATCCCTATCGGCCCTCTAAAGTGCAATTTCTGCGTACTTATGGCCATCTCTCCTGCCATTCCGAATTGACCTCCATCTGTAAATCGTGTAGAAGCATTATGGTATACTGCAGCAGAATCCACTTGTGACATAAACTCTAAAGCTTTATTATCTATATTGGTAACTATGGAAGCAGAGTGCCCACCAGAGTATTTATTTATCATCCTTATCGCATCATTCATCGTTGATACTTTAGAAAAAACCATCCTATAATCTAGAAATTCTTGATGCATGATTTCTTCTTGATCATCGGGATCGATATCGCTCCGCTCTTCAAATGTGTTGTCCAGCAAGACCTGAACTCCATTTTGCTTGAGATAGCTCACTAAATCATCTAACTCCGATCGTTTCCTATCATGAATAATTACCTTATCTAATGCATTGCATACACTGATTCTAGACTTGCCATTAAGAATGATTTTTCTGGCCATATCCATATCTGCTGATTCATCTACATACAAAAAATTATTTCCTCTCCCACTTACAATTACAGGAACACTGGAATGCTCTTGCACGAATTCTATCAATCTTTCTCCACCCCTAGGTATAATTAAATCAATGGGTTCAGGAGGATTTTTTATGAATGATTGTGTTTCTTCTCTGTTCAATCTTAAGAGCTTAATATAACCTATGTCCACTCCAGATAGCTGAAGGGCTTCTTCCCATAAGCGGTGTAAAACAACATTGGTTTTTATGGCTTCTTTACCTCCTTTTAGCAATATTTTATTGCCCGACTTAAATGCAGATATAGCAGCTTCTATGGTTACATCTGGTCTGGATTCATAGATAATCATCACCGTCCCAAATGCTACTGTCCGATTCGTAATCTCTAAACCATTATCGTGTGTATGGTGATATATTATTCTGCCTTCAGGATCTTCTATAGATATGGCTTCTAGGATAGATTTTAGAATCCCGTCTACTTTTTCGTTATCCATTTTCAACCTATCGAGCATCGATACATCTCCACCCTTATAATTCTCTAAATCGATTCTATTCTTCTTGAGAATGTTATCGCGATTCTTATCTATAGATTCATAGAGTACACGCAATACCTGATTTTTTACCTCTGTTGTGAGCATAGGCATTATTTTTCTTGATCTTGATTGATATTGTTATCAGTTCATTGTACTTGAAGATGTAATTACAACTCATCTAATGAGTTCTTAAAACATCTATCAGGCAATTGTCAATGTACTTCTTACAATGAAGCAATATAAAGATACCAATAATTTTAAATGCTTTCAGCTATTTCGTTTTAGTAGTAAGTTTCTATCGATTAGAACAACGTATACGTATAGCACACTTCTCTCAATTATTTTTAAATTTATTAAGAATCACACCTTTTTATTGATTAGAAATCCCAACCTATTCTTAGAATCAGTCTATTGATCAGGATATCATATTCTGTCTTGATTTCATTACCGAATCCATCTAAGAAAAATTCTGTACCATTAGTTGCTTGCATATAATGTGACAATTGAATAGTAAAACGATTTTCATTACCCGAGGAAAACGACATACCTAAGCCATAAGAACCATTTGCCCCACCTTCATGTTCTCTCAGTTGATCTTCCATCTCTTCTTCGCCAGGAAAGCCGTAAGCCAGTCTTCCAGATAAGAATAACCTTCTTCTATTGTCTGTCAGAAAATATCTCGCATCTACGAATACTGGAACGAACTGGGTATCAAATTCAAATCCCCCGACCTGGGCTTCATTAAATTCAAACCCAAACCCCAAAGACAAGTCGATCTTCTTATTAAGGTGCCAACCATAGCTGAATGAAATATGAGATGCTACAGGTATTTCCTCGTTCTCTTGAAAAGCAATAGGATTGAACCCAAACCCAAAATTCCAAAACCTCCCAGATATCGGAAAATAAGTACCATTTTTATAAAAAATGGCTTCATCAGGGTATACTATTTTCTTGGCTTGATGCAATGAAAACCGCACTGTATCTCCAGTTATGATAACCATGGTAGCATACGCTTCATCTACCTCTACAATCTCTCCAAAGTAGACACTTTCATCCTCGAACCAAACTCGCATATGTGGCTGAGACAACTGCCCATAACCACATATGCATAAGAATGAAAATAAAAAAGTGCCTAGTATTTTTTTCATATTGAAAACCTAATTCTCTTAGTTATTATCTCAGAAATACTTATTAATATTTAAAATCATCAACGATGGATAACTCTTCATTATCACCAGTAACATATTTGGCTAGACCATCAGGACCAGCGAGGTACAAGAATGATGTTTGATACGGAGATGGAATTATATCATATACTTCAGCTTCGGTAAAATGAGAAATCAATTGTGGACTGAATCTATCGGCGATATTGAAAATTTTCAATCCTTCTTTTCCTTCAGCCACGTATAATTTTTCTCCACTGACAGACATCCCATATGGGCTGAACATAGGCACTTCCTTGACTTCATACGTTCTAGAAGGGTCTTCTATATTAAGAACCACGAGAGCATTGGTATTACCTGGGCATTCTGTGAAATCTGCTGTTCTTAAGGTAACATATGCCGCATCATAGTGAGGCAATACGGGATCACATGAAGTCGCATGCTGAAATTCATGCAATTCTATAGGAGCATCCAATCCTCGTGGAGCATAAATATTCATAGATGATCTACCTCCTACGAAGAGAAGATCCTCATAGGCAAACAGCGTCTCCATATCCATCATTACCCCGACATGTCTCGTATGGCTACCACTAAAATCATTTTCTGAAATAGCCACAACATTATCGTTGCTTATAACGTAGAGATGATCTCC
>CALIQO010000129.1 GCA_938044055.1 uncultured Saprospiraceae bacterium | reverse complement strand
TGTAAGAAAAGAAACTATATATTACTTCTATCAATGTGAAGTAAGTCTTCCTGTAGAACTTGATTTATTTAGAGCGGAACTAGTTGATGATGTTGTTTCTCTTTCTTGGACTACACTTTCAGAATTCAACAATCAGGGATTTTATATAGAGAGAAAAACAGACTTTAATAACTGGGAAGAAATAGGATTTAAACAAGGAGAAGGAAATTCTTCAATGAATATGGACTATGCCTTCATTGATGAAAATCCTAAGTATGGCACCAATTATTATCGCCTCCGACAAGTAGATTTCGACGGGACGTCTGCTTTTTCAGAGATTGAGACCATTGTCAGGAATGATCCTAAATCAATCATTTATCCAAGTTATACAAGTGATTATCTCCAGATAGAAAATATGGTTCAAGGTGTTTACCATGTGTATATATACAATGAAATAGGAAAGGTTGTAATGACTAAAAGAATGGATTCTAGCAATTCAACGATAAACGTTACTGAATTATCACCCGGGCCTTATTTTATTAGACTTATAAATAAAGATTATACCTCTGAAAGCCATCTTTTTATAAAGATGAGGTGACATCATTTCTCTATAAATCCTAGCTGTCAGGAAGTACTTCTTGCTTAATTTCAACTATTTTTAAAAATATTTCACACTTGTGTAACCTTTTAAAGGTTACTCAGTATTATTCACCGTAAACTTTCTAATAGCAACCCAAACGAAATGCTGACTGACGAAAAGTTGATGAACGATGTACGTGATGGCCATCTGAAGGAAATGTCGGAACTGTGGAATAGATACCACATAAGAATCTACAATTACTTCAGAAGGACAGGCCTAGATAAAAACACCAGTGAAGATCTTACTCAGACGGCATTTGAGAGAGCGATAAAGTACAAGAATAGCTATAAAGATAGCTACCCATTTAAAGCATGGATTTATCGCATAGCAAGCAATGTAAAAGTTGATCACTATAAGAAAAGTGCAAGAAACAGTTTCTCAGATTTAGAACATGTAGAAGCCATTTCTTCTGATACGGCTGACAACCAGATTCTCTCTAAAGAAAAGTATAACCACTTATATAAGGCTATGGCTACACTTACCGATGAGCAGAAACAAGTTATCTACTTGTCTAAGTATGAAGAGATGAAGTATGTACAGATTGCAGAAATAATAGGGTGCACAGAAAGTGCCCTGAAAGTTAAGGTTCATAGAGCCATGAAATCATTAAAGAATGCTTTTTTAAACCAGAATTATGAAGGATAAAGAAGGACAGATTATAGACTACTTAAGTGGCGCATTGTCGCCTGAAGAATGCAAGATTGTAGAAGAAGCTATAGCTCGAGATCCAGAGATGAAAACCCTCTTGTCTGAGTACAGAAGCTTAGATGGTGCTATGCTAGAGATGCCTCATGAAAGACCCTCTGCAGGACTTCAGAATAGATTCGATGCTTTTCTTGAATCCCAGACAACAGAAGAAGCTCAAGTGATCTCCATGCCTAAGAAGTCATACAGGATTCTGGGGTATGCAGCATCAATCGCTGTATTGGTTACAGTAGGCGTTCTATTCGGACTCAACTATGCTAAGAGTGACATTATATCTCATAAAGACAGTGAGTTGGTTTCTATAAGAGAAAAGCTCAACATGCTGAAAGATGAAGAATCTGTCTCGAGCAGAATCCAGGCTGTTAATGTAGCCTATGATCTGAAAGAAGTAGATCCAGAAGTTGTAGATGCTTTGCTTAAATTCATGAAGGAAGATGAAAGCGCCAATGTTAGACTCGCAGCTGTAGAAGCATTGATTGACCTAGGCGCTATTGTTAAAGTTAAAGACGATATGTTAGAGCGACTTAAAGTTGAAGAAGATGCTTTCGTTAAGATAGCACTCATCCAGGGTCTTGCAGAATTAAAAGAAGAGAGAGCAGGATCTGTACTTGATAATATTATAGAAGACGAAATGAGTCCAGTGTACATTAAGGACGAAGCTCATAAAGCCAAGCATAAATTGAATCAGATATAAACCTTACGCCAACGTCTATGTAAAAGTATATAGATGAAATTTTTTAAAAATATCACACGCTTTAAGTAACCATTGTAGCGCTCAGAAGTATTACTTAAAGAAAACTAGATAGCTTATTTATTACCACCTATTAATTTAAAAACAAGAAGCTCTTTTTGAATTACTTTGAAGAGAGATTACATACAACAACATTATTATGAAAAATATATTTACGTTACTATTCGCCATTTTATGGATTGCTGGATATAGCCAGCAAGATTATAAAATAACCCACAACACTGGGCAGATTAAAATTTATGATGTTGACGAAGTAAACATTACTGCATATGATGGAAACGAAATCATTATTTCTTCTCCTTCTAGTAAATCCGGACATAAAGACGAAAGAGCCGCTGGATTGAAAAGATTCAACTCTGCCGGATTAGATGATAACACAGGCATGGGCGTATTCGTAGAAAAAGACGGAGAAGATGTGACCGTACAGCAGATTACCAGTAATTGTGATTGTAAAATATCCGTCAAGTTGCCGAGAAACATGGGTGTATACTATACCCATGGAACGTATAACGGAGATGATATAACCATCGACGGTGTCGGAGGAGAGATCGAAATATCAGCCACATACAACAACCTTAAGTTGAAGAACGTTACTGGCCCGATGGCAGTGAAATCAGTATATGGTAGCATCGATGCAGAATTTTCTAGTCTTTCGCAGACAGGTTCTATTTCACTAAACTCTGTATACGATCATGTAGATGTATCCTTTCCATCTGCTTCAACCTATAATGTAAACATTCGTACCCCTTATGGAGATATATTCAGCGACGTAGACATCAAGGTAGAAGAGAAAAGTGGTATGAAACGAATATCAAGCACCCGAGTGAATGGAAAAGTGAATGGCGGTGGGGTTGATGTTACCCTCAAGTCCAATTACGATAGTGTATACCTTAGAAAAAACTAATCTACCCATAATATAGAAGAACAGTAAGGACACCTGATGTACTTGCCGTTCTTCTTCAACCATTTTAATAACTCTATTAATTACAGTACTTGACAGATGTTGTCATCGGTCACAGC
>CALIQO010000128.1 GCA_938044055.1 uncultured Saprospiraceae bacterium | reverse complement strand
AACCGGTGGATCGAGAGGTATCGGAAAAAGTTTAGTCGAGCACTATGTGCGAGAAGGCGCTCAAGTAGCGTTTACATATAGGTCTTCTTCCGCTGCTGCTGAGCAGATAATCAGCGACTTATCTGATTCTGGATCTACTGTCAAGGCCTACCAGTCGGATGCTTCAGATTATGAGGCTTCGGAACAACTGATCAAGGATGTTCTGGCTGATTTCGGAAAGATTGACATCTTGATTAACAATGCAGGTATTACGAAAGATACCCTTATGCTCCGCATGAATGAAGAGCAATGGGATCAAGTTATCAATGTAAATCTTAAATCGGTTTTTAACTTGACGAAGCATGTTTTGAGATCTATGCTTAAGAATAGAGCGGGATCTATTATCAATATGAGTAGTGTTGTAGGCGTATTTGGCAATGCAGGTCAGGCTAACTATGCGGCCTCTAAAGCGGGTATTCTCGGATTTACTAAGTCTATTGCTAAAGAAGTAGGCAGCAGAGGCATCCGGTGTAATGCGGTTGCTCCTGGATTTATAGCTACCGATATGACCGATGAATTGGACGATGCTACCAAGCAGGCATATATAGATTCTATTCCTCTTAAGAGATTGGGAGAAGGAGACGATATATCCAATGCCTGTGTATACCTAGGTTCTGATATGTCTACCTATGTCACAGGACAGGTATTGAGTGTATGTGGTGGGATGAATACTTAATAATCTATGACATTGTCCATCCTACAGTATATCGAATCCAACGTACTAGCCAATATAGGATTACTGATTGCTTGTAGCTGTTTTATTTCTTGCAATAGATCGGTCAGCAATCAGCTGTTGCTATCGAATACTGACATTGAATCCATCGGTCAATTGAGGTCTTACGATTTTCCGCAGGATGGATGCAACGATCCGCTCAACTATGTTCCTACCGCTAACAGTCATATTCCTTTTAGGAGGATAAGGATGGTATATCATATTATGAATTCCAGCGACTCCACTAATAATTTTCCACAGCAGAAAGCGCGAGATTATTTTTACTACTTAACAGATGGAGCAATCAAGAAACTCCGAAGCAATCAAGCGATGAATCTTCCTGAGGGGAATGATACAGAGGTATACGATCCAGGATATGACTATAAAAAAGTTGCTATAGGTACTGACCAGAAAGCAGACGAATTTCATTTTCACTACGATGATGATCTCTACTACTTCATCAACAAAGGAAGGAATAGAAACAATTACCGTAAAGATGTCATCAACAAGTATGGGCTGGGAGGAGATACCGTTCTCAATGTATTCGTTATGCCGCATCACCCTGACAGTCTGCAATCGAGTAGCTATCGGGGCCATGGATCTGGTATTGCCATAAAAAACAACATCAAGATTGCAGGTATTTATGAGAAAGGGGGAGACTGGTGGGATTATACCACCTTGCTTAATCATGAAGTCGGCCACGTCCTCGGACTGTCCCACAGCTGGTATAAAAACGATGGCTGTGACGATACTCCCGCCCATGACAATTGTTATGGAACCTCAGATAAGCATCCGTGCAAGGGAGTTGTTTCTAACAATATGATGGACTACAATAATAGCCAGTCTGCCATCACCCCTTGTCAGCTGGGAAAGATCCATAGGAACTTCCATAAGCTGGGTTCCGTCCAGCGGAAGATTACTGTTCCTGTATGTGATAAAGTAGGGCCTCCGATCATCATTGAAGAGGATGAAGAATGGAAAGGGGCAAGAGACCTTACCCGCAGTATTGTGATCAAGAAAGGAGGTATACTTAAGTTATACTGTCGAATCTCTATGCCACACGAAGGAGAAATTCTGGTGGAGCCAGGTGGAGAATTGCATTTAATCGGTACACACTTACACAATGCTTGCGGCAATTCCTGGAAAGGGATCGTGGTTCAGAAGAAGGGGAATAATATGGGTCTTGTACATTACGGTGATCATGTTATAATAGAGGATGCACAATGATAAAGTGGCTTAGAGATAATCCGTTATTGCTATTCGTCGTGGTCTCACTCGCAATTTATCTTCCGACTTACAACTATGGAATGGTCTCTGATTATCTGGGTTGGGTGAAGAAATATGAGGCGGGTTCGTGGAGCGATATATGGAATTGCTTTGGATACGCTGGACTGCATCAAGTACACCACTTTTTTCATTATACACTTTATGCCTTAATAGGGACGAATCACTTTATCTATTATCTGGTTTTCGCGGCTTTACATGGGTACAATACGTACTTGGTTTTTCGTGTTTTTTCTGCTTGCGCAAATGGACTCATGACTAAACCAAGTAAGGCAGCGCCCTGGATTGCATGTATTCTGTTCCTTGTCAGTCCGTATCAAGTTGAACCCGTTACCTGGAAGGCGTGTATGCACTATTTGATATCTATGGCTTTATTGCTGGCTTCATTGAAGTGTTTTGTTGAATGGTTGAAATCTAATGATACAAGCAAATTAGTGGGGCACTTACTTCTCTGGATAATAGGCATTTTCACCCTAGAGATACATTTCGCCACGCCGATCATATGTACGGTTTATATGATGGTTTATTATAGGGTGCATCGAGAAAAGAATAGGTGGAGTAACTGGGCTGTACTTATTTCAATCTATGGGATATTCTTCGCCATTTATTTTTTACTGAATACCTGGATCTTAGGAGATATTGTAGGACACTATGGCGCTGACAGTCACTTGGTTTCATCACCAGATATCGTATTCCCCAATGCGGTAAGGTATCTCATGAAGTATGGATTTCTTGTTCACTATCTCAATTACGATGTCAAGCACAGCTTCTATCAACTGGCAGAATTGCCTTGGTTTTATATGGCGGTACTTGGTGGCTTGCTTCTTTCTGGGTTTCTGATGTGGTGGTCCAGGAAGGGTAAGCATGGTCTATTGGTTTTCGCTGGGGTGTCATTTTTCATAGGTTTACTACCGATCGTTAATTTATACTTTGTGGATATTGTTCCTTATGAGAATGATCGGTATGGCTATATAGCCAGCCCCTTCCTATATCTAGGTATAGGTGTCATCATAGATTATTTCAAGGGGAAGTTGAAAATCGCGATAGCCGGAGTGGTCATTCTTATCCATGTGATTTTATTAAGTGGGATGATCAGAGATGCACACAATGCAGGAAAAGTTTACCACCATTTACTGGATACTTTCCGATGGGAGAAAGAAGATCGTGTATTCTTACTTGCTTCTCCAGAGAATTACAAAGGCATGTATTTGTTTCGTAATTACGATGGATTAGGAACCAGCTTGCGACATGCCTTAATCTACTTAAAAGAAAAGGAAGCACCTGACTTTATAAAAGATGTAGCACAGTTCAACATGAAGAACCCTTCAGATCGGATTGACATAAATATCGAAGAAAATGGAGAATGGAAGGCTGCTATTGCTCAAGGCGGAACGTGGTTCTGGCGCAAGGGTATAGGTCTAGGAAATTACGAAAGTGACTATTATAAGGTGGAAGTGCAAGGATGGTTTTATACAACAGACTGGAAAAGCAATTATCCTAGAGAAGGTATTGCACTTACTTGCGGTGAAGATGGATGGAAAGAGTTAAGTGGAAATTGACAATCTTCTTGTAATAAATAATGGTCATCCTACTGTATGTAGAATGACCATTTATTAGAATGTATGATTTTATCTCTGGTTATACCAGTGCCTCATATTTTTTCTCTACTACATTCCAGTTAACAAGGTTGAAGAAAGCAGCTATGTAATCTGGTCTTCTATTCTGGTAATGTAGGTAGTATGCATGTTCCCATACATCAAGACCCATAATCGGGTACCCTCCACAGCCTACGCCTGGCATAATCGGATTGTCTTGATTAGGAGAAGAACAGATTTCTAGTTTGCCGCCATCGTGCACGCATAGCCA
>CALIQO010000127.1 GCA_938044055.1 uncultured Saprospiraceae bacterium | reverse complement strand
GCAGAAAATCTGTGAATCTACTGTTTGTTTCGAAATCTAAATTGTCAGCGGATATTGTGGACAGTTGGATGACTACCTTACCTTGTTTCGTATACTTCAGTGCATTAGAAAGTATATTGAATACTACCTTAGACAGCATATCTGGATCAAATCTTAAATTGCATCTATCTTCCTCACTTTTTACTTCTAAACCGATTCCTTTCTGAAGGAAAGCATCCTCGAAATACAGAGCTTCATTCTTTATAAACGAAACAACATCTAGATTTTTAAAATGAGGAATGAGACCTCTTTTTTCTGCCTTACTAAAGTCAAGTAATTGTTCTGTCAGTTCCTTAAGCTTAGAGACATTTCTTTTCATAAGACTCAATAAATTCTTCGTATCAGGATTCAATCCTTCTTCTTTAAGGACTACATCGAGCGGACTGCTTATCAAGGTTAACGGAGTTCTTAGATCATGAGATACATTGATAAAAAACCTTGTCCTTAATTCTTCCAATTCTCTCATCTTCTTATTGTGTTGGTTCTCTAGAAGAATCTTTTCCTTGGTTTTAAATCTCAATACGGAATAATTAGTAAAGAAAAAGAAAGCCAATAGTCCCATTATTCCATAGAGTAAGAATGCCACTTTAGATAAATAAAATGGTGTCTTAATAGAGATATAAATAGAGTGAGTATCTAAATTCCATTGGCCATCGGTATTGGTAGATTTCACACTGAATGTATAATCCCCATAACCTAGATTGGTATAAGTGGCCTTACGGGCTTCAGAACTTGTGATGTTCCAGTCACTATCGAAGCCTTCTAACATATATGCATATTGAATTTTCTCTGGTGAGTCAAAGTTCATCGCTGTAAAATCAAAACCAAAACTATTCTGGCTATAATCCAGATTTATAGTATCGGTTATTGAGATACTTTTCGATAATGGAGAAGGCCCGTCGTCAGGCGCATTTTTATCAACTTCTACTTTTTTATTGAAAAGATAAAAATCCGTTATAGTGATATCAGATTTTATTTTACTCTTGACTATCTCATCAGGATAAAAAGTATTAATACCGTTTATTCCTCCTATAATTATTTCACCATCTGATTTTTTATAAACAGTGTGCTCTGAAAACTCATTACTCTGTATGCCATCATGGGAGGTGTATTGAGTAAACGTTTCTTCCCTGGAATCAAATCTGCACAACCCTTGGTTCGTTCCTATCCATAAATTTCCATTATTGTCTTCCACAATGGACTGAACCGTATTATTCGGAAAACCTTGCTGTTTTAAATATGTCTTGAATGTCGACCCACCTGTTGAATCTTTTCTTTTTCTAATCAATCCTTCATATGTACCGATCCATATATCTCCTGATGAAGCCTTAATTATTGAACGTATGTAATTGTTATTAATGGATTCATTTTCATCTTCCATCTTGTATACCTGATTGCGAATCGCATCTTGGTTTTCATCTAACTGAATAACATTTAGTCCACCTCCTTCAGTCCCTACTAAAAGCTCATCGGTATCGTAGTCATGATAAAGTACTCGGCAATTACTATGAGAAACACTAGGTACCGATTCTGTATCGTAGGCTTTCTCTTCTGTAATCTTTCCTTCCTGGTATCGGCATCTTACTACACCTCTGATAGTGGCAACCCAGAATACTCCTTCTTTAACTTGTGTGCTGTAAAAGGCAGATCCAAGATTGAGGTTATCATACACAGACATTTTCTCCCCTTCCATTTTTACCAGACTGATTCCACTACCTGTGCAGACTAAAACATATCCATTTCCGGCATCAGTAATATGAAAGACCGACTTAGACCCAAAGCCTAATTTTTCTATCGTCATTCTATCTTCTCCACTAAGGCTGTAGAGACCATTGTTATGAGTGCCCACCCATATTCTATCATCATCAGCGTATACCGACCGAGCAAACTTAGTACTTAATAAAGATTGGTTGGTTGCATTCTGTAGATTGTGATATCGAAATCTTTTCCGATTGGGGTTATATATGTTTATGCCAGAACCGATGGTTCCTATCCATAAAAGGTTGTTTTCTGATACATACAAGGAATAGATAAGATTAGAGTTTAAACTTCTATCATTATAGGGGTCATGCTTGATCGATGTAAAGGCCGGGCTATTATCATTAAGCTGCGCCTTTTCTAGATATAGAAGACCTTTGTCATGGGTTCCAACCCATAAATTTCCGTTCTTATCGCTGGCAATACTTGAGGTAGAATTGGTTTTTAAATTACTGCGATTACCATCTGAGAATAAATCTATTCTCTCAGTAATCGGGTTATACCTGATTAATCCACTTCCGTAGGAAGTAATCCATAAGTTTCCACTTGCATCTTCCACTAAGCCCCTTGCGTCTGGTAGTGTTTCTTGTAAATCAACCACTTTTTCTAATACCGGTTTTACTCCTTCTTCAGTAAGAAGAAAAAGACTGGACGCAGTTACATACCATAAGCGGCCATCTTTCGCTAATCTACATATGGTTATATTCTCACCCTCGATGCCTGAGTCCACGGCTAACACATTATGCGCTATTGAATCAAGATCAGTAGATCCTATTTCTACAATGAGCAATCCAGTTGAAGTACCTAAGTATAATTGATCTTCCTTGATTGCAGAAGAATGTATGGTTATGTTTCTATCTGTTATCCCCTTTAATTCAACCTGAATTACTTTCTCAAGCTTTGAATCATAAACTGCGAGCCCTTCATCTGTACCTATCCATATTCTTCCTAGATTGTCTTCACTTAAGCTCCTTACTGTATTGTTAGGAATCGAAAAGAGATTGTTCTTATCGGTATTGTAAATGGTTACCTTGTAACCATCGTAACGATTGAGTCCGTCAACTGTACCGAACCACATAAATCCACGAGAATCTTCTAAAAAAGAATAAACTTCGCTCTGGGAGAGGCCGTCGGCCGAAGTTATATGTTGGAATTGTTTAGGTTGTGCATAACAATAACAAGCTGTTATTGCTAGAAATACGACCAATAGAACCTGTACTTTAATCCTTTGTATCATTTCAAATATTGAATGCAATTTAAGGATTCTACTGATTTTAGCGTCTGGATTTATAAGTCTGGTCAATTTCCTTACCTACTTTATAGCTAAAAAACCATGTCTATGCTTTAAGTATTGTAATAACTGTCGGTTGAGAATTCCCAAATTCAGATACTACCTGTGACTTTTATTGCATTTTCTTAAAAAAGGGCAATCGATTAAGAGGAACATCAATGGTTATGGTACGGCCACCATCATAAACTACACCTAGGTCAGATTCCCACTTTCCGGGAGGAAGAATCACATCCCTACTCCTACCTCCTTTCTCAACAACGGGAGCAACTACATATTCTTCTCCAAGTACAAATTGATCTTTAACCATTTCATACCCTAAGGCCGGAAATACATAGTCTAGAGGTTTGACAATAGGTTCGCCAGAAATAGATGCCTCCACTGCTAATTTTAGTATATAGTCCCCCATGCTTGCATGAAGGTGTGCCGCTTGGCGACAGATTTTATTGTTCTCTTCTGAAAGTACACGCCACGGAGCAACAGAAAATTGCATCATAGGCATCAAGGCATGTACCTGAGCCGATCTTACTATCAATTCTTCATCTACATTGGACAGGTTTAAGAATGATTTAAACTCTCCTCCACCTATCATGTCTGGGCACGTATATGCATATCCCATCATACTCTGCGACATCATATCTGGAATGAGTTTTCTTAAATCCTCCCACTTGTGTTCTTTATCTCTTAGTCTCTGTGCCAGTGGAAGTCCTGCCATTTTCCAGGAAGCCCTAAATTCGTTTAGCGGATAATCCAGACCCAACATTGCAAAGTAAGCAGTCTGATCATTAGGAGAACCTTTAGTATAAGTCACTATATCTTCTACATAGAAATCTGCGTCACCTGCGTCAAACTTAAATCCATCAACTTTATATTCCTCTACAAGATGATCTAGTTGTTCCTTAAACCACAATCTAGATTCTGGATTGCTTAGATCTAAACAAGCACTTGCACCATTCCACCATCTTATAATCGATGTAGTATTCTTGGATGACAAGTCTGTATTAAAGCTAGGGTCTTGTATCAATAAACCTTTCTCCTCCAGAGACCGACTAACTTCAGAATCTGGGCTGACGAAAGGACACACCCACATCATTACTTTAAAACCCATTTCATGAAGTCTCTCTATCATCTTCTTAGGATTAGAGAATCTCTTTTTTGAAAATGTCCATACACCATAGTCTTCTTGCCAGTTATCGTCAATCATAAGTACTCCAGGAGGATATCCTTGATCTATAATAGATTGTGCATACTCTAGAATGTCTGCCTCATTCTGATCATAGGTCAATTCTATCCAAGTATTATACTGAGGTTGAGTAAACATTAAAGCCTCCGGCAGAAGTTGATTAGGTGGAAAAAAATGCTTTACAGCGTACTTGAAAGCAGACTTTAAGTTATTGCCAGAACTACCCGAGACGATATGCCCATCTTTTACGGATACTTTTAACTTGCCGTAATCAAATTCTATTTTCAATGGATTTTCACTCCATATGTATCTCCCCTTGTTAGACAACAATAAAGGTTGTGCTTGATTGCCGAAATTATTACCCCATAAGTTGAAAGTGATTTTAGCTTGGCTATCATACGGTGTTTTATGTCCTACTGAACTTAAACCCATCCACCAGAATTCTCCTTCCATTATGTTATACTCTAATTCTTTAACCTCAATATTTCTAAAAGAACATAAACTGAGGATGATGAAAAAAATACTACTCAAGAATCTCATAACGTATGGTTTTAAAGTGATCAATCTATTGCT
>CALIQO010000126.1 GCA_938044055.1 uncultured Saprospiraceae bacterium | reverse complement strand
TGGAGCCAACAGCCAAGGGTCCAACAATGTTTTTCTTGGGACTGAGTCTGGTAAGAGTAATTCTGGTAGTAATAATGTATTCCTCGGAAACGATGTGGGTAAAACCAATTTCTTAAATGCGACATCTACTTTATTGATTGATGTTGTCGATACAGATGTTCCCTTGATTTATGGAAAATTTGATGAAAACACATTAAAGATTAATGGAGAATTACAGATAGGTGAAGAATATAATTTTCCAGTTGTAGATGGTACTTCCGGACAAGTTCTCCAGACCGATGGAGCAGGAAATGTAACTTGGGAAAATGTAAGTGGAGGGGCTGATGCAGATGCAGATCCGATGAATGAGATTCAGGATTTATCCTGGGACCCCTTAACCAGCACAATAAGTCTCAGCGGAACAACGGATGACATACAAGTTACCTCCATAAGCAATCCCGACAATACAGGAAGAGTAAGAGTTGCGGATAATGGCAGCCCGGTCATTCAGACACCTAATAACGCCCTAATTGTATATGACAACAATGAAGGCCTCCTATCCATCCAGACACCTGGTCCGGTCCATATAGGTTCAGGAGCCGGAATAGAAAGTAATGCAGAACAGAATGTATTCGTAGGAGAGAGTGCCGGTCTAGCTAACACTACCGGTGATAGAAATACATATCTCGGAGCACAAGCGGGAACTGCTAATCAGGTCGGAGACTTAAACGTGGGTGTGGGCTCTCTAGCTGGATCTCAGAATACAGGATCTCAGAACACCTTTGTAGGAGCTGAAGCCGGAAGACTCAATGCATCTGGTTCATATAATACGATTATGGGATATCAGGCTGGTTTAAATTCGGATGGCGATGATAATGTATATATAGGGGCGCATGCAGGTCGAGATGCCAATGGTTCTAGAAATGTATTTATCGGTAACAATGTAGGAGAAAGCAACTTTGGCACGAAAAGCGATCAGCTGGTGATCGACAATGAGGATACTGCCAATCCATTGATCTTCGGAAATTTTCAAGAAGACCTATTATCCCTCAATGCCGAGGTAAACATCTTAGGAGAGTACTGGTTCCCCTTGACAGATGGAAATCCAGATCAAGTATTAACTACAGATGGTGCTGGAAGCCTAGAATGGAGGGATGCTGGAGGTGGAGAAAGTGTATGGTCTATTGTAGAGGAAGATACGGGTATGGGCTTCGAAGAAGTGGGTGTGTTGTATGACAAGTACGCTTTTGTAGAACAAGGCTTACGTGTCCAGAAAAGCAATGACTTGAATGGTCAAGCATCCATAACCGCTGCCAACACCATGAGTCTAAATGGCGTCGGAATAGAAGCCACTGCCACCAATGAAGGGGGCATCGGTGGTTTCTTCAGGGGAGAAGAATCAGCTATTTATGCCATTCTACAGTCGGGAGAAGAGACCACTGGTTCCAATAGGCAAGCCATAAGAGCAGACATTACTGGTTCTGGAGATTTTCCCCATGTTGCAATGTCAGGACAAGCCTTCGGGTTGAATGACAACTATGGCGTACAAGGCATTGCTCGAGGAGGTGTAAGAGGAATGAATCACGGCATACATGGCTTGGTATTCGATAGTGACAATGCCAGGGGTGGATTGTTCGAATCGTTTGGGTTTCTGACTGCGCGAGGAGCTTCTCTCAATACATCAACTGGAGGGGAAGCATACGGTATATTTTCTGAAACCTCTGGTGGTAATCTTGCCATCGGTATTCAGAACAATGTAACATACACCACTACCGGAATCGGACAATATAGTATTATGACTCCGGAAACTGAATCTGCTTTTACCATCGCTTCCGCAAATGAGATCAATACCTTAGGAGATGCGACCGCTACTAATAACTTCATTGTGGAAGCTGTAAACGGCGTAGAAAAATCCATTATAGGAACGAATACTTCTATCGATGCATTTGACACAGGTACCTCTGTTGTTTCTGGCAGTATAACGAATATTCAATCTGGTTCTACCTCCATTACGCATGGTTCTGAAACTTACATCAACGCTCCGATACCTACAGGGGCAAGAGTAGAAGTTCGTCCATCGGTAACGGGAATAGGTGCTGATATACGTTCTATAAGTGATCAAGTTAACCTAGGAATACGAACAGTAGCTGGACAGACAGGTACGACAGGTTTATTCAATATAGGTTTAGATGCCATAGCTCAACCGGGTGCAATTTCAGAAGGCGTTTCAGGAAAAGGTTATGGCTTAGGGGCAAGGTTCGAGGTAACTGGATTTCTAGATGATAAAGCAACCCCTCTTACAGATATTGATTTGCCTGGTGTATTCTCTACCTTTCATGCTGGAACATATTCTAAGGCTACTGGAGAATCTCAGGCTTTTGATGACGCTGGGATTATCGGATTTAGCAATACCTCTAAAGTTGACCCTGAATCCTTCAATACAGGAGTCATCGGCGTCGCATCAGCTGATATAGGAAAAAACGTAGGCATGTTTGGATATTCGATAAGTACTCTAGATCAAGAATCTACCGGAGTCTACGCGATAGCTGATGCAGAAAGTGGTGAAGCAATCGGAATAATTGCAGAAGGGATTAGTGTTTCTGGCAATAGTCTAGCTGGCTCATTCCGAGGAGATGTTGAGATTTTAGGTAACTTATCTAAACTAGGAGGAACATTTAAAATAGATCACCCACAAGATCCTGAAAATAAATACTTGGTACATTCATTTGTAGAAAGTCCAGAAATGATGAACATTTACAATGGCAATATAACTACAGATGAAGAAGGTTATGCAATCGTAGAGATGCCCTCATATTTCGAGGCACTCAATATGGCTTTTAGGTATCAATTGACCGTCATCGGTACATTTGCGCAAGCGATCATAGCAGAAAAAATTGAAGACAATGCCTTCGTAATCCGAACCAGCGAGCCTCATGTAGAAGTCAGCTGGATGGTGACAGGAGTAAGAAATGATCCATGGGCTCAACAGAACAGATTCGAACCAGAACAAGACAAAGGAAAACACAGAGGCACCTATCTTGCGCCGGATGCTTATGGGCAGAATGCTTCTAGGTCCCAGTCTAATAAATTTAGAAATGAAAAACCATCGGCGGTTGCGAAAGTAAATTCTGGAAAAGAAGTAGCGTTACCGGAACAGAACGCTCAATCCACAGAAAAGCAACAAGCTTACCAGAAAAAAATAAGGACGGAACTAGAAAAACTTAAGCATGCTGAAAAGATAAAACCTGGTCCTAGAAACAAAGACTAACTATCTAATTTTTTATATAAATAAAGCCGGAATAAAATCATTCCGGCTTTGTTGTTTTTTCAATCGGCACATAAAAATTATGGTCTAGATCCCATCAACCTTTTTTCTCAAATCTTAAGTTTTTCACTCTACCAGCATTGACCCTAAAGACACCTGGTTCAGAGTCAGAAAAAACCATAAACATTCCTCCTAAGCTGAACATCTTATCTTTTACGTAAGTCAGTGGACCTCTAGCATTGCCTCTCAAGTATATAAGCAGACTTCCTTCTTCATATCTCAATGTTATTTCACTATCCAGTTCTTTACTATAATATTCTCCTTGTAGAGAAGACAGCATCGTTTTTTCTGGTTCAACAACTTTATAATAATCGGATGTTGCAACTTCTTTTCCACCATCTATGAAAATTAATTTGCTTGGTTTTCCCCCTTCTGTATCGAAGCGTACATTGATGTTATTGCCTACTCCTTCCATGAGAAATGTGTTGCTGGAAATGGGAATCAGCTTGGTTTCAGAAAAAGCGCTTCGGTAATAATATAGACTTCCTTCTTTTAAGTAAATTCTTCTAGAATAAGAAGATGCTTCATTCCAGTAATCTCCACAGAAAGCATTGAGTTCAGCTTCAGACATTTCTATAGCTGTAGGTTCCTTTACTGCTTCTGGTGTCGCAGTTGTTTCTGTTTCATACTGATTAGATAAAAATATATCCGCAACCTGATAGGACATCCTACTCGGATTAGCGTCTCCTCGATTGGCAAAAATAACGACAGAAAAATTCTTATCTGGAAAAGTAAGGTATTGTGCACGATACCCTACGAATGCTCCGCCGTGGTCTATGGTGCGTAACCCATTATAACTTCCTATCCCCAGACCCGCTGCATAATCTATTTCTTCCCCATTATTAAGGACACCTCTTTTAGTCATCGTATCCCAGAAGTCTTTGTTTAAAACTGTGTGGGTATAAAACTGATCATCCCACAACTTCATGTCTTCTATCGTAGTGAATATGCCACCATCTCCTATCATCTCTAAAGTCGTCTGAAGAATCATATTGCCTCCTCTGCCATCAGGGTAATATCCTGTTGCACGATTGGGAACAACTTCTCGGTGATTGTTGTGAAAGTGTGTATGCTTCATTCCTAAGGGTATAAAAATTGCCTCTTCCGCATACTCTCTCATGTTCTTTCCAGAAGCTTTCTCCACAATCTGACCCAGTAACCAATATCCAGAATTGCTGTATGTATATTCTGATCCAGGCTCGAAGTTTAGCTCTTCTTGATTTTCAAGCCACTGCTCTACTTGATCATCGTCATAATGGTCCATGTCCTCAAGTCCTGCGATGCTTGATAAAACCAGATAGTCTCTTACACCACTGGTATGATTAAGCAAGTGTGTGATGGTAATGTTCTGAGCATAATCTGGGAAATCGGGATAGAACTTAGAGAGAGGATCTGATAAGGACAGCTTGTTCTGTTGAGACAACAATACAATACAGGCTGCCGTAAACTGCTTAGATGTAGAAGCAATTCTAAACACACTCGTCGGAGAATTAGGAATACCATACTCTAGATTCGCTTGGCCATATCCTCTGGCATATAAAACTTTCCCGTCTTGAAAAATTCCCAACGCACATCCAGGAGCGTTTTCATTATCCCACGCTTCGAATATTTTATCTACTTCTGCCGCTTGAGGAATCTGAGAAAGTCCCAGTTGAGCCAATGCTAAAAAAACTAAAGTGTAGAGTGTTGTTTTCATGAATGGTGGTTTTGTTATAAATACAACTAAAGAGCTATTAAATTAAATACTTAAAGCTATAAAAAAAGTTACTCAGATTAGTAATTAATTTAGAAGCAGGACTCTTTTCTAATTAATACTATTTGTACTTCTTTCAT
>CALIQO010000125.1 GCA_938044055.1 uncultured Saprospiraceae bacterium | reverse complement strand
AACTTCTTTGTGTTTCGGACCATCGTAAAATCCCATCGACATAGCTAGGTCTCGTGGTCCGATTATAAATCCATCTACTTCAGGAATTGAACACATTTCTTTTAAGTTTTCAACGCATGCAAGGGTTTCTACTTGTGGCATTACCAGGGTTTGCTCATTGGCAAATGTTACGTACTCTAACTGATTCATAGATCCTTGCATATAATCAGATGACCTTACTGGTCCCAGTCCTCTTTTTCCTACCGGAGGATACTTCATGGACTCAACCAGGGTTATTACATCTTCCACTGTATCTACCGTAGGCATCATTACACCCATGACACCAGCATCTAAAAATTGCAGTATCAGCTTAGGATCGACACTCCTTACCCTCGCTAGGGGAGTGCAGCCTGTTACCTCACATGCTCGGACTAGATTGGTAACATCGGAAGCAGTTATACCTCCATGCTCACCATCTATCATATAATAATCGAAACCAGAAAGTCCTATGTATTCGCAGATAACAGGATCTACAGTTGGTGATATTACCCCAAATGCTACCTTCCCTTCAGATATTGTTTTTTTTAGTTTATTCTCTTTCATGTTATAAGTATAAAGGAATGAAAACCATTAACCGATGGCCTCGCCATTAGAAATCTTATCTCTTACATAGTTCATAAGGCCGCCTGCTTTTCCTACTTCAGCAACGAATGGTGCCGCTGGAACAGATTGAAAAGTTGTGCCTTTACTTATGTTTTTTATAAGTCCAGAATCTGGATCATACTCAATTTCATCTCCAGTTTCACAACCCTGTGCAATATCGGTGCAAGTCACAAAAGGTAATCCGTAATTAATAGCGTTTCTAAATTGTAATCTAGCAAAACTATCTGCAAATACTGCTTTTATACCAGCTCCCATTAACCCCGCTATTACATGTTCTATACTTTTGCCTCCTCCTGCAAAATTATGTGCTGCGATTATAAATGTATATCCTTCATTTTTAAATCCATTTTCTTTATTAAAAGATTCTTCAACCCCAGCCATAACCCACTCGCTATTGAGTAAAGGATCGATCGGTGATGTCCAGAATTGCTGTATGATGATATCATAAGCCATTACATAATCACTAGCTACCCAACATTTTCCTTTTATCATATTTTATCTTTTCAAACTAATTCATTCAATACTCTGTGAGCAGATTCCGCAGCCCCTTCTATTCCTCTAGACTTTTTTGCTGTATGCTCTCCGGCAAAATGTATGTTGCCTGCAGGTCGGATCATATCCTCAAATAATGCAGCTTGACCGACATTGAACTCTGCGTAAGCCCCGAGATTGTACTTGTAGTTGCCCCAGTTATGGGTGCCTATATATTCTAAGTTACCTTCACTTGCAGGTCTTATTTTCTTTAACTCATTAAGCGTATATGATTCTATCTCTAAATCTGACATGTTGTCGAAAAAAGCGGTTCCTTTTCCATTAACCCAGCATACCAGTTCAACTCTATCTTTGTATGAACTGGAATTCATTATACGCTCCAAAGGAGTGTCCGTCCACATGTCAATATGAAAGCCATCTTCCTCCCAGAAATTGTACTTAGGCTTAAGATGGATCTGAGTAATATCAGTATAGTTCAGTTCTTCAATTGCTTTCTTCTGGTTTTGATTCGTGTTGATATCTAATTCTACGTTTCTTAAAGTAGTAAAAGGAAGTGTAGAAATAACTTTTTTAGCTTTTATATTTTCACCATCAGAAGTGTATACACTTGCATGAGTACCATGGTCAACAATTTTATCTACCATTTTATTCATGTACACTTGATCATTTAACTTGTCTTTTATGGCTTCTATCAATCGGATTGATCCACCATCGAAATTAAATATACGCCGCGAACCATTGTATTTTCTAAATGCCGCACTATGAAGCGAGTTAAGAGCAGATGTCTCTCTTACATCGTTGTAATTAGCACTGATATTGATGAGATCAATTTCGGATTCCGTCCGTCCTCTCTGTTTTAGCAGGTCACTATACTTAATATCTAATTCTGGAGATTGATACCATCCTTCAAGTTTAGATAAAGAAGGCCCTTCATTAGGTAAGATATATTCAAGCATTCTTGGATTGGCATTTGGGCTTGACCAATCCTTATATAATTTTTGTTGATAGTAAATTGAAGTCGGGCTCCGCATGTAATCAGTAATGTCAACAAGGGAGACATTAAGCTCACTGACCATTTCCATTAACTTCACATACTTATCACCTATACCCCTTCCTCCTACTTCTCTATTCTGCAGAGATTTATGAGTGAAGAGTCTTCCCCCTAGACGACCACTGCCTTCATATAGGACATAATCTTTATTTAATTTCTGTAATTGATAGGCGAGGGTTAAACCAGCAATTCCTCCTCCTAATATTAGGTATTCAGTATCGACCTTAGATGTACATCCAGTCTGCAACATAGTAACGCCTATTGCTGCCATCCCTGTTCGCTGTATGAATTTCCTGCGACGCATTCAGTTAATTGAAAGTTCTAGGATCTGTAATTTCTCCTCGAATTGCAGATGCCGCCACAACTGCTGGCGATGTTAAGTAAATCTGAGCATTTTTACTACCCATTCTGCCTTTCATGTTTCTGTTTCCTGCACTCAATACAATGTCCCCATCTCCTGCAACTCCAGTGTGTATACCAGCGCATGCTGCACAACTAGGTGTGTCAATAGCAGCTCCTGCTAAGATCAATGTCTCTAAGTATCCTGCTCTGAGAGCATCAAGGTATACCGTCTGACTTGCAGGAACGACAATCATATTGACGTCGCGATGTATCTGCTTGTCTTTCATAATGTCTGCCATAATTGCTAGATCTTCTAAACGCCCATTGGTACATGTCCCTACGAATGCCTTGTTGAATTTTGTGCCGATAACATTCTCTACGGGAACGGTGTCGTCTAACTTGTCTGGAAGGGCAACAGTAGGCCCGAGATCAGATACATTAATGGTGTATTCTGCAACATACTTAGCTTCTTCATCACTCTGGATCATATCCCAGTCTCCCTTAGCTACACCATCGAGGTAATCTGCAGTAATATGATCAGGTGCAATTATACCATTCTTAGCACCTAGGTCAACTGTCATATTGCATAGAGTCATTCTCCCCGCCATGCTTAGGGATGAAATAGCGGGTCCCGTAAATTCAAGTGTTTTATATATTAGGTGTCCATTCCAGTGCATCATGCCCATTATATGTAGACTTAAGTCCTTAGCCATTATGTATGGCTGCCATTCTCCTACAATATTGAATCGAACAGATTCAGGCACTCTAAACCAAGCCTTGCCGGTAGCCATAGCTACAGCAGCATCTGTAACACCTACAGCATTACCTACAGCACCAGCCGCACCATAGGTGTTGGCATGAGAATCTGTGCCGATGCTTATCGTACCTGGAAGAACATGTCCTTGTTCGACCATAATCTGATGTGCTATACCTTGTCTACCTAGATCGTAAAAATGAGTTATGTCGTGTTTTTTTACAACGGCTCTCCACTCATTGAGCATGGTTGCGAATTTCTGATTCGGTGGAGGTACTAAATGGTCTGAGACGCATATTACTCTGTCTTTATCGAACACTTCTGTTTTACCAAGCGAATTAAACTTGTCAAAACAAGTTTTTCCTAAATAATCCATAGTCATTACTGTATGGACATCAACCCATACCAGTTCTCCTGGAGCTACTTTTTCGCGGCCGCTCTGCTTCGCCATTATTTTCTCTGTAATGGTCATTGCCATTTACTTAGTCGTTTTGAACAAGGATTTTGGATTTAGAAGGAAAGTGTAAATATGCTTACAATCTCTCTAGGTAATGAGCAAAATCTTTATTTAGTTAATATAATTAATCATTAATAAAGTTAATTAATATCCGTAGAAATCATGTAATAATGATGATTAATTATAAAAAAATGATTTTACTTAGCAATACTCATTTAATTTATTTCTCTTCTTTAATTTCAACTGTGGAGAACCTACAATGATTAAGCCTTTCTATTGATATAAATTTAAAGAAGATGAAAAATAGTTAACCATGTTAAAGGTTAATTAAGTTAAATGATTAAATTTATCCTGATCGAAAAACTTTTAGGATCGTTATTAAATAAATGGATTACTTGATTCGATCAATCCTCGTATCACCATAAAATTGAAAGGCTATCAAAGGTAAAAAGAGTTTCATAGAGTTTAAATTCGGTTGGCCAGTTGTATTGTCTTCAACCTTAGGGATAGGTCTCGGTATGTCTCCGCTTCCATTTTATACCATTGGCGTTTTTGCAGTTCCTTTGACAGAGAAATTTGGATGGGGGATGGATACCGTGATGGCTGCTTTACCCATATTTACAATAGGTGCAGTAATCATGAGTCCGTTGATAGGTTTTGTTGCAGATCGGTTCGGAGCTAGAAAAACTGCCCTGGTTTCTGTATTCCTATTTAGTTTAACTTTTATGGCTTTTAGTTTTAATACAGGAAGCCATTCTTTGTACCTCGCTTTGTGGGCTATTCTTGCTATAGTGGGAGCGGGAACACTACCGATGACATGGACAAGGGC
>CALIQO010000124.1 GCA_938044055.1 uncultured Saprospiraceae bacterium | reverse complement strand
CCGCATGGAACCCTAGAAGAGCCATTATCTTCTTATGCCGTACCTATAGATAAAGTGGAAGAGGAGACAGGAATTGATTTTTTTCCAGATCTACTTAATGACTCAGAAGAAGAAAAATTGGAATCAAGTATTGATCTTAATCTTTGGAAGTTCAGTGACAAAAGATTTAGATTGCGTCTAGAAAAGTGGAATCATCAATAAAATATTATGCAAGAGAAATTCAGTCAAGAAATTAAAGAAGGATATACTTTCGAAGGAGGATCAATCATTCTCGGAGGAGCTATGGTAGAAGGAGAAGTACTAGGAGAACACTTTGTACGTGTTCCTCTTAAAACACTCAATAGACATGGTCTCATAGCTGGAGCTACTGGAACAGGGAAAACGAAGACGCTTCAGATAATTGCAGAGCAGTTGTCTTCTCAAGGAGTACCCTCATTACTTATGGATATAAAAGGTGATCTAAGTGGAATAGCTGTTGCAAGTGGAGGTCACCCTAAGATTGATGAGCGCCATGATAAAATAGGGTTGCCTTTTATTGCGGACAATAGTCCTGTAGAATTGCTAAGTCTGAGTGGAGACGCAGGATTGAGATTAAGAGCCACGGTTACTGAATTCGGTCCGATTCTCTTCTCTAAAATACTGGACCTTAACGATACACAATCTGGAATCCTCTCAGTTGTATTTAAATATTGTGATGATAATTCACTCCCCCTTTTAGATCTACCAGATCTGAAGAAGACACTTCAGTATATTACGAATGAAGGGAAGGACCATATACAGGAAGAGTATGGTAGAATGTCGAGCGCATCTATCGGCACCATTCTCAGAAAAATTATCGAACTAGAACAGCAAGGAGCTGATCTATTTTTCGGAGAACGATCTTTCGATGTTGATGATTTATGTAGGATAGATGAAGATGGAAAAGGAGTTGTTTCTATCCTCAGGGTTACTGACATCCAGGACAAACCTAAGTTGTTCTCTACTTTTATGCTCCAGTTGCTGGCAGAAATCTATGCGTTGTTTCCAGAGGAAGGGGATATGGATAGACCTAAGCTTGTAATATTTATAGATGAGGCTCACTTGGTATTCGATGAAGCATCTGATGCGCTGATGGATCAGATTGAAGTTATAATAAAGTTGATTAGATCTAAAGGTGTAGGTCTGTTTTTCGTTACCCAGAACCCCGCTGATATCCCAGACGATGTACTGGGACAACTCGGGCTTAAAGTTCAGCATGCATTGAGGGCATTCACCGCTAAGGATAGAAAAGCCATTAAGTTAGCCGCTCAGAATTATCCGCTGACTGATTATTATGACGTCGACCAGTTGCTTACTGAACTAGGAATAGGAGAGGCGCTTGTCTCTGCGTTGAGTGAAAAAGGTATCCCGACGCCACTGGTACGGACATATCTTAGAGCGCCACAATCTCGTATGGATATCTTATCTCAAGAAGAATTAAATTACTTAATGTCTACTTCTAGAATCGCACAGAAGTATGATGAAGTTATAGATCGTGAGTCTGCCTATGAAATTCTTACTGGTAAGATTCAGACTGCTCAGTCAGAAGAGATACAAGAAGAATTGCGTAAGCAACAAGCTAAGGCTGAGAAGACTTCTAGAAGAGGACGAAAAGAAAAATCTACGCTTGAGAAGGTGATAGGCAATACAACTACTAGGCAGATAGGTCGTACCGTCGCTAGAGAATTGACGAGAGGATTACTCGGTGTCTTAGGAATTAAAAAGACCAGAAGATCTAGAAAGAAGTCTTGGTTCTAAAAGTAACGATGAATCAGTTTCCAAGTAGAGGTTTGTTCTTAATGGTATGGTAGGATAATGCCATGCGTATACATGCTTTTGTAGGTTCAATAGGTATGTCTTCGTTCATACTAAAATGAATCGCCCTGTTTTTCTCATAAGAAAATACATCTCCGTAAACGATCTTAAAAGTCTCCACTAAGCAAGTATTACAGATGAAATATAAACTGTATTGATCTGGAGTTTTAGGATTCCAATTGATCCGAACCGTACTTCCTTTCTTAGTTATGTAACTAGGCTCACCCCACTTAAGGGTTTCTTCAATGGAGTCGATGTTTTCCATGTTCTGGGCTGCATCAATAATGATTTCACGAAGTTTTAATAAGTGCTTTCTAGCCTCAGCTGGATAGGAATTAAACCTACTTTCTATTTCAGGGTGTTTAACAATTTTTAAGGTTGTCATTGATGGGTTATTAAGGAAGTTCATTCATAATAAAGGCAAGTTAGTATTTAGTAAGGACAACCTTATGTCAAGGGTGTTGAATGAAATTTACGCTCCGATTTCTTCCCGGATGGATGCTTTAGCCATGGCCATTGCTTCTTCTATGTTATGTTCATTAAGATTTATAGGTTTTAAACTTACCCATCTCAATTTCTGAAATGCTTGTAACGGAAATACCTTGTATGCATCCATTCTGCCTGTTCCATCTATAGCCACTGGAACGATGCATGCATCCTCTATAATTTCTGATAAGGCAGTTACTCCACCTAAGGAGAATTTCTTAAGACCTTTGCGACTTCTGGTGCCTTCTGGGAAAATAACGACGGAGTGTCCTGGGTTGTCATTGATATAATGGCCCAATCTTGAAATCTCTTGTATGGCTTGCGTCTTGTCTTTTCTATTGATCAGAGCCGCATGGCTTTTTCTCAAGTTATAAGATATGCTTGGTATGCCAGAGGAAAGCGCTTCTTTAGAGACAAAGGTGGGTTTGAATTCTTTAAAGAACCATATCAGACCGATGATGTCATACATACTCTGATGATTGGCTATGAATATTATTTTCTTATC
>CALIQO010000123.1 GCA_938044055.1 uncultured Saprospiraceae bacterium | reverse complement strand
TATATCATTTATTTCAAACCCCAGCTAGGAGGACCTGGAACTCCAGAAGGATATTGGTTCGGAATAAAACCTGAAGGTATCGGTGTACTCGGAATGATCATAAATCTAGTGATCTCCCTTGTTGTAAGTCGATTTACATCTAAGCCCCCTTCTCATATACAAGACCTTGTAGAAGACATACGGATTCCTAGAGGAGCAGGAAGCGCAGCAGAAGTACACTAAAGTATTGTCTTATTTCTTAACAGTCAATGGGCTATTCACTATCAGGTGCACTTGTTCTTAAGGATTTTTATAAATTGTAGGTTGTATCTTTTAAATACCAAAATCATCGAGAACAATGACTACTCAGATTAAAGACTTACAACACTATAAATCAGAATATGAAAAAAGCGTCAAAGATCCTGAAGGATTCTGGGATAAGGAGGCACAATCTTTTTCATGGTTTAAGCCTTATGAATCTGTATGCGAGTGGAATTTCAAGGAACCCGATATTAAATGGTTTCTAAATGGAAAGACCAACATCACCTATAACTGTCTAGATAGACACATAGCTTCTAAGGGAGATCAGACTGCAATCATCTGGGAACCTAATGATCCAGAAGCAGAAGCACGGAAGTTGAGTTACAAGGGATTACTAGATGAAGTATGCAGATGGGCCAATGGGCTAAAGTCTCTAGGCATAGAAAAGGGAGATCGAGTGGTTTTCTATATGCCGATGGTTCCTGAGCTGGCCATAGGATTGCTTGCATGTGCACGTATCGGAGCCGTTCATTCTGTAGTATTCGCAGGTTTTTCTGCGCAAGCTCTTGCGGACAGGGTCGATGATGCTTCTGCTAAGCTGATTGTGTGTTCTGATTTCAATCGAAGAGGTTCTAAGAATATCGCTGTAAAAGGTGTGGTAGATAATGCCATGGATCTAGGCTGTAACAGCGTGGAAAAAGTAATTATACATAAGAATACTGGAGATGAGGTAAACTGGTCCGATGATATAGATCTATGGTTACACGATCTCATCGATGGTCAGGGTGAAACATGTGAACCAGAAGCAATGGATAGTGAGGACATGTTATTTATTCTGTACACATCAGGATCAACTGGAAAACCTAAAGGAGTAGTGCATACAGTCGGAGGTTACATGGTCTATACCTGTTACACTTTTCGGAATGTATTTCAATACAAAGAAGGAGATATCTACTGGTGTACAGCAGATATAGGATGGATTACTGGTCATTCGTATATCGTATATGGTCCCTTACTTGCAGGTGCTACGACCATGATGTTTGAAGGAGTGCCTACCTTTCCAGATGCAGGAAGGTTCTGGCAAATCTGCGAAAAATTTAAAGTAAACCAATTCTATACGGCGCCTACAGCCATCCGAGCACTAATGGCCAGAGGAAATGAGTGGCCCGCTAAGTATGACCTTTCAGACTTAAAAGTTATTGGGTCAGTGGGAGAACCAATCAATGAAGAAGCATGGCACTGGTATGATAAGCATATAGGAAAGGGTATTACGCCCATTATTGATACTTGGTGGCAGACAGAAACAGGGGGTATATTGATAACGCCCCTTCCTGGGATTACAGACACTAAGCCTACTTATGCATCTTATCCTATGCCTGGGATTCAACCTGTGCTTGTGGATGCAGAAGGGAATATTGTAGAAGGAAACAATGTAGAAGGTCTATTGTGTATTAAGCATCCATGGCCCTCAATCTTGAGGACTACCTATGGTGATCATGAAAGATGTCGACAGGTTTACTTTTCAGTATTTGACAATATGTATTTTACAGGTGATGGAGCAAGAAGGGACGATGAAGGAAGGATAAGAGTTATCGGACGCGTAGACGATGTGATTAATGTTTCAGGTCACAGAATGGGAACCGCTGAGGTTGAAAACGCAATCAACGAACATCCCCAGGTTGTAGAATCAGCAGTAGTAGGATACCCCCATGATATAAAAGGTCAAGGTATATACGCTTATGTCATCACCCAGGGCAAAGAAACCGATGATGTATTTAAGAAAGAAATAAGAGATGTGGTCACTAAGATGATAGGACCGATTGCTAAACCAGATAGGATTCACTTTACAACTGGATTGCCTAAGACGAGATCAGGGAAAATAATGCGACGAATCTTAAGGAAGATAGCTTCTAACGATACTTCTAATTTAGGAGACACCTCTACCCTTCTCAATCCTGAAATTGTAGAAGCGTTAATTAAACAGACAGATTCATGAAAATTCATTGGAGACAAAAGAATTAATCCTGTGAAACCGATTTACTTCTGACATCGTCTTTCCAGTATGACAGATGTAAAAGTAACATACAGGTATATATTTTCGATTGCAGCAGCATTAATGGTAACGTGGATTATTCATGAGTTTGCCCATTGGTTAACAGGTAGAATTCTGGGGTATGAATCTGTAATGAGATTGAACGGCACTTTCTATAAAGAAGGAGAAAATCCATCTGATATAGAAAGAACAATCGTATCTGCTGCTGGACCTATAATTACCATCATTCAAGGATACGCATGTTTTCATTTGCTTAAAGCAAATGAATGGAAAAAGCATCTATACCCTTTTCTCTTTATTCCTTTTTTTATGAGAACCGTCGCCGGAATGATGAATGCTGTCAATCTAAACGACGAAGGCAGAATCAGTAATTTCCTAAACCTGGGCACCTATACATTATCTATTATCGTATGTTGTTTTCTTTTTTACTTGGTGTTCGTAGTTTCTAAAAAACATAAGCTTCCTTGGAAGTTTCAAGCAGTCACCACCCTGTTAGTTACTCTAGGAACTACAGCGATTATTATGGTTGACAACTACTTTAAATTTCATATTATCGGTTAATTGTATTTTCTTGTCTGTAGAAATAATAAAATTCGCAAGACATGAAAAAATATCTAGTAATTATATTTCTATTCGGTATCCAAATTGTTAGCCCCAGTCAGATTGACACAGCTGCCTTAAAATCGATAAAAGGTATAACAGATAAAATGATTGAGATAATATCTGGAGATATAGGAGCAGAAAGAAACTGGGATGAATATAGAAATCTGTTCTTACCCACTGCGCAGAAAGCATCGATAAGAATCTCTAAAAATGGAAAAACCAGCGTCCGAGTTATGAACCTAGAAGAGTTTATAAGATATAGTGGTCCCTTATATGCCAGAGATGGATTCGAAGAATACTCTATAGGTCTCACTGTCAATGAATACAATGGAATTGCCGTAGTATTTCAGAGTTACTACTGTCGAAACCTACTGGGAACGTATGAAAAAAGAGGAATCAACAGCTATCAGCTCGTCCATATGGATGATAGATGGTGGATAGCTAATACCCTCTTCACAGCTGAAGATCCTGAAAACCTTATTCCTGATAAATTTCTAGACGAGAAAAACAAAAATACTTCTAAGGGTAGATAATTCAGATTAAATATGAATTCATTATTCCTTAAATCCTCGAGCAATTATTTCTTCCGCAAGTTTACCTCGTGGAGTAAAATCTACATTGCTTTTTCCTCGATGGGGTTCATAATCAGTACGCCATTGCCATAGATGCATTCCTATAAACCATTCTTGATCCCATACAGTGTCGAAGAATGCTTGATATGAATTAGCCTGGTTTTCTTCTGACATAGGCGTTTCTTCCTCCTCTTCATAATCA
>CALIQO010000122.1 GCA_938044055.1 uncultured Saprospiraceae bacterium | reverse complement strand
TATCTTAATTTTTAAAACAGAAGCCGATATCCATTCTACTTGATCGAGGGTTAACTTTCCATCTGAGATTTTTCTGCCCACTAAGTCTACTAAGTTATCATCTGTTTCGATTGTCATATAATAATCTTCTGACTGTACTATGGTAAGGTCTGCCACTATACTGACATCTATTTTTTCTACGCCTGGAATAGAATAAGTGTCTGTAACAATGTTTTTGCTTCCCTTAACCTGAGCGCACAATGGTGGCACGATCAATAGACAAAAACCTAAAGCCAATAGTATATTTTTCATTGTATATAATTTTATGTTGCTTAAATAATAATCTGGATTATCTCATTCTTGAACTTATAAGATGGTCTAGACTGAATTTTCCTCCACCTAAAACCATATAGAACAAGGCAACCCATAGAAATCCAAGTGCTGGAAGCGCATTCCAGAGGCCATTCTGTATCTGCTGACAGAAGATTGCCACAAGCATGGTACACAGAATCATAAAGGATGCTATTCTTGTCCCTAAGCCTAGGAACAGAAATACACCTCCTATTGCTTCTGAGGCTGCACCCATCCAAGCAAAAAACATAGGAAACTCAGAAAATATGCCTCCGAATTCTGCTACATCTTTAGGAAACCATGCTGCTACCTGAAACAAGGCTAACCCTTGTTCTGGGTCTGTCCACGGCATTCCGAATTTGCTTCCACCAAAAGCTACTGCCATCAGATAGCCACAGGTTATGCGGGGTATTGTAAGGATTATGGAATTGAGTATATGGCTTTCTCCGTCAGTATGGACCAGCTTTTTAAATAGAGGTATTAATTTTTCAATCATAGTTGTAATGAATTAGGTTGTAAAAACACTTTCCATCCCTAGGAAGAGAATTTTCATTTAATACCGTAAATGTGGGTGCAACCGCTTAATTAAGCGACTCAGAATAGATATGTAGGTCTCAGATTAGGATATGAGCCGTCTTACATGTCGCTTTTCTTGGCATATTCTGATGGAGACATGCCCATGATCTTTTTATACACTCGATTAAATGTAGCCTTGCTGTTAAAACCACACTCCATTGCAATGGCAAGAAGCGAATACTGCTTGTGTTTGCCACTTTCTATTTCCTTATTAATGGCTTTGACTCTATATTGATTGATAAAGTCATTAAAATTCACAGAAAATCCGGTGTTGATAAGATAAGACAGCTGATTAGAAGAGATATTCATTTCTTTTGCCATCTGAGCAATCGTAAGATAAGGATCTAAATGGGGTTGCTTTTCCTGGATAAAAGCAAGAATTCGATTCCTATCCTTGTCATCTATTTCTTCCCTCGGATGGTCATTACTGACAGAGTAATCATGTGTCTCGGAGAATCTCACATCAAGCAACTTAGATGTTTCTGTAAAATATCCCCTTATACCTACATATACGATTACTAAAGCTGAGAGAAAATGATACCACCACAGTGTTGTCCAGTGAAGACTTGTAATAGACATATCGATGGCATTCTGAACAACATAATACCCAAATAAAAAGGTGTAGACGCCTAAAAATGACGCCAACCACAGCATTTCATAGCGGTAAGTATTAGAATAAAAGTGATTTAACTTACGGCGGTAACTCAGAAATGCTTGAATAGAAAAAGCAAGATATAGTGTCATGGAGAAAAAATATGCTACGGAGACAAACGTAGAAACATAAGGCATATCCAGGCGCTGCATTAAGACTCCATTCTGAAGTTCATCGTATCCCGGTTGAGAAGCATCGTAAGCCAGGATGGTTAATCTATAAAAGATATATAGAATCGCAGGGATGAAGTGCAAGAAATAACTTTTCTTCCATCTAAATCCTGGACTTGTTACGCTCTTGACATAAAAGAAAATCATCGGCCCAACTGCCAAGGTTAGCGAAATCAAGTAATAATTGATTTTAGTATTCCTATAGGTATCATACCAATCCATAAACCCTATAATGAAAGTGGTACGGTGAAAACATGTAATGAATAGCAACAGAGCCAGTAATAGGTCGCTCGGATTCTTTCTTTTTATATATCTACGGACAAGCAATACACCGAAAATCAACCCCTGTAATGCCAGAAAGAGTAGAATGGTGCTGTAAGAGCTGAAGTTGGGAAAAGTAAGAAAAAAACTCAAAATATATTCTTGTTTTTCTATGGTCGATGTAATATAACAACTCCTTCTGAAAGGGCATTTCTATCTGGCTAGATTTCCTTTCTTTTCTTAATAGATACTATGAAATGATTTAAAAAATACATCATTAATTCCTCCTCATTTTATTGATTCTCAACGCATGTCATTTTTTTGTCTCCTAGCTTTGGTTAAACTCCAGTAAAAACGCAGTTATTTAAGGTACCATTTTGAATCACTTCAATACTAAAATGGAGGTATTGGAACTTTTTTACCCATACTTTTGTCATTTTTTTATTGGCTATCTATAGCATTAATCGGTATTAACGATAATAGGCACAATGATTGTCATAACATTCCGTAAGTAATTAAAAGTGAGATAATGGCTACTAAATCTAAAAAGGAGAAAACGAGATATTCAGATAAGGAACTTGAGGAATTTGGTGCTTTACTTGATAGTAAACTGGAAACAAGTCACCAACAGCTTAAGTACTATCTAGATCAGATTCAAGAATTTGCCGAAAATGATGAGAACAAGTTGAAAGGTCTAGATGATGGAGTAAGCAGTGTAGAAACGGAAAGACTCTATACAATGGCTGCGCGTCAGAGAAAGCTTATACAACACTTAGAAAACGCTAAACTCCGCGTCATGAATAAGGTTTATGGAATCTGCAGAGTTACGGGCAAGCTCATATCTAAGGAAAGGCTCAAAGCCGTACCACACGCAACATTAAGTATCGATGCCAAACAAAAAGGGGCATAATTTTCTATCTTGCGGCGATTTTTCGATAATCTCTTAAAAGCAAGAAACTTACTTGAAGCGATCCACCATTGTCATTCTTACCATTCTTATTGTACTGCTTATAGATCAGTGCTTAAAGTTTTATGTCAAGCTTAATGTTCCATTTGGCCAGGATATATCGATACTCGGTCTCTCCTGGGCTAAGATTCATTTCGTCGAAAACAAAGGCATGGCTTTCGGGTTTTCTTTCGGAGGAGAATCTGGAAAATACTTCCTAAGTATATTCCGAATCATAATGGTAGGGTTTCTATTCTACTTGATGAAAGGTTTAATCAAGGGTAAAGAATCTAAAGGGCTTATTTTCTGTTTTTCATTAATCATTGCTGGTGCCATAGGGAACATTATAGATTCTATGTTTTATGGATTGATCTTCTCAGCTTCCAACATTCACAACCCATATGCAACCATATTTCCAGATGGTGGAGGCTATGCCCCATTCTTACAAGGAAAAGTGGTAGACATGTTATACTTCCCCATGGTAGACGGTGTGTGGCCATCATGGGTGCCTAAGCTGGGTAACAGGTCATTCACATTTTTCAGTCCTGTTTTTAATATTGCCGATGCTGCTATATCTACTGGCGTGATATCCATACTTCTATTCTTTAGGAAATTCTTCATCGGTGGTGACAAGCCTGCTGAAATCGACGCCTCATCTAAAAAGGGTGACATAGTTCCGGGAATTACAGAAGAAGAATAATACTTTAACCCTTTATGAAGCTATCAGCCGCAGTACTAAGTCAGAATAGGTAAGTACTAAGTATAATGACTTTCTTATTATAGATTGTTTACTTTTAAAGGATGTAGATACCTTATCTTTCTACTACCCTTGGTTGCATTAATAAATCAATTAAGTCAATATATGCCATTTTGTGATTATACCATGCTACACATATCTTAACTATGAGAAAGTGGTTGCTTTTATCTTTTCTTGCGGTCTTCTATGTGCCCAGTTTTTCACAATCTATACAATACATTGATAGCTTGGTTCAAGCTATGTCCATAAGTCAAGACCTCTCTCATCAATACGAACTTTCTTATGATCTCATGTATGCTATTGAAACAGCTGATCAGGATTCATGTAAGCAATATGCAGAAAATCTTCTAGGTGATAATGAGATTCAGAATGCTATAGCATACTCCATATTAGGAGATGTATATTACTATGCCCAAGACAAAGATTCTAGTAGATACTGGTACACGCTTCAGAAGAATACAGGTGTAAAAATAGACTTCCCATTAGCAGCAGCCAGCGGTGCTGGAAATCATGCTAATGCGCTTTTAGACGAAGGTAGAACTGGAGAAGCCATTTTTATATACAAGGAATTTCTTCCATACGCTTTCCGAACAGATTCTGTAGAAGCAGCTAATTTCTACTATAATCTGGCACATGCTTATCGGCGTCTGGGACAACAAGATAGCTTCTCACTATATCTTGAAAAAACCATCGCAATTGATGAAGTTCAGGGAAATCACACAGGCGCACTGCACAATTATCTGGTTATGGCTAGCAACTTGTATGAATATGAGTTGTATGAAGAAACTGTTTCATTATTACAGAAAGCCATCCATAAAAAGAATATCAAGTCTCTGAGCGAGATCTATAAGTTGTATTACCTCTTATCAGATGCATATCTTGCTCTAGGCAAATATACGGATGCTAGAAACTATATAAACCTAGCAGAACCCCTTGTCCCTGAAACCAATCGGATATATTACTCACGCATCAAAAACCTCAAAGGCAGACTACATGCTAAACTAAATGAACATGCCGAAAGTGAAGTGGCATTTCAGAAAGCAATAAATGAGAGTAAAGTGATAGGCAATAAATCTCTTCATGCTGCTAATCTCCTTAACTATTCAGAAGCACTCTTAGACAGAGGTCAGATATCATCTGGTGAATTTTATCTCAAAGAAGCCAATAAGTTAATTATAGATGTTCCTTTACCTCTTTATGAGAGAAGATTATATGAATCATACATAGCTCTAGGCGAATTAAAAGATGATCAAGCTATGCGCGCTGACAATGCGATTAAGCTTTTCGAACTTCAGGATAATAAAATAAAAGCCGAAATTAAAAACCAAATAGAGCTTCAAGAATTAAAGGTTAAAATCATAGAGCAACAAAAAGAAAAAGAAATAGTAAGCATGAGGAATTCGTTCTTAGAAGGGCAGAGGCGCCGAAGAAACATTACCTACCTCATATCCCTGCTTCTCGGGGCAACACTCCTTACAATGTTCTGGGCATTGTATAGCAATAGTAAAAAGAAAAATATAATTCTTGAAAACGAAAGAACGATAGAGCTGAATGAAATGGAGATAGAACTTAACCAACAAAAGATGGCATCCTTGCGGTCTCAGATGAATCCCCATTTTCTATTCAACAGTCTATCTGCTATCAATGATTATATAATGCATGAGGATCCTAGATCTGCATCTAAGTACTTAACTAAGTTCTCTCGATTGATGAGAATGATTTTAAACAATTCAAGGAGTCGTCATATATCTCTTCATGAGGAAATCGAAACTTCTAAGCTTTATGTAGAGATGGAACAACTGAGAACCCAGTCTAAATTTGTTTTTGAAGTAGACATAGACAAAAACTTAAATCTAAATAAGATTGCCATACTCCCGCTGCTTATACAACCCTATCTAGAAAATGCCATTGTCCATGGATTAAAAAGTATGAAGGAATCAGGAAGGCTACTACTTTCGATTCATGAAATTGAAAAATCTCAAGTTGTAATAACAATAGAAGATAATGGAATCGGTAGAGAAAAATCCTTGCAATTGAAACCATACGGACTTAAGAGGAAATCTTACGGAATGGACATTACTAAGGATAGAATAAAACTATCTAAGAATATCTATGGTGTGGAAGCTAATCTGAAAATCATAGATCTATATGAAGGAGATAAAGCCTCTGGAACCAAAGTAGAAATTATTATACCTAAAATTTTCAAGGATGAAAAACCATAAAGCCATAATCATTGATGACGAGGAACACTGCCGCAATGCCCTTAAGAAACAACTCTCCTGGTCTATTCCAGATCTGGAAATAATAGGCATGGCAAGCAACATATCTGATGGTAAGAAGCTCCTAGAAACGCATAACCCAGATATACTTTTCTTGGATATTGAAATGCCTGGAGGGAGTGGATTCGACTTAATAGCCTCTATGCAGAATATTTCTTTCCACGTGATTTTTACAACTGCCTATGATGAGTATGCTATAGATGCCATTAAGCTAAATGCAGTCGATTATCTTCTTAAGCCCATCGATGGAGAAGAACTTGTAACAGCTTATAATAAGATTATTGCCAAGCAGAAAGCTGAAACCGGAACCCAGCTAGAAAGCTTAATTAACCATTTGCGTAAGCAGAATAAGAATATCAATAAAATTGCCCTTCCGACTCAAGAAGGGCTGGAATTCATCTGTACTGATTCTATTATAAGGTGTGAATCAGAAGGCAGTTATTCTTATATCTACATGAAAAACGACAAGAAGTTATTCCTATCTAAAACGCTTAAAAGCTTAGAATCCATAATATCTGATGAAAGTTTTATCCGTGTCCATCATTCACATCTGGTAAATATCAATTGCATTAAGAAATACTTAAAAGGAGCTGGTGGTCAACTAGTCATGGAAGACGGATCTATAATTCCTGTCAGTAAATCTAAAAAGAATAGTTTTCTAGAAAGATTGTAATACATTCCTTGTTATGACATCCATAAATAGTGCTTATTACAATTTCATGGATAGTTACTAACCCATCCAGTCCTATTGCAAATCCATGGTAGATAAAGCATAGTATCGATAGTAATTTTAATACTAAATCGCTATTATGAAAACCTACGTTCTTTTATTTATTCTAATCACTGGCACATCTCTTATCGGCCAACAATCGAATAGCAATGTTATCGATGTAACCATAGAAGATGAAAGCGGACCTACTGAGCTTATGGTTGCTAATCCTGACTCATCTAGTATAATTATGAAAGCTCCAACCTCATTGATGAAATTTCTTGATGAATCTAATCGGCGTGCTTCACTTGTATGGAGGAATGGTGTCCTAGACTTATATACAATGCAACCATCTCCTCAGAACCTAGGTATACTAGATCCTACCTTGACCCTTGATGGAAACAGGAGACTAGGAATAGGTCTTCCGGCAACAGCCACTCCAGCCTTTCTTCTAGATGTCAATGGAAAAATGAGGTTAAGTGACGATGCAACATCAGCGTTACCGGGTGCACTTAAGTATACTCAAGGCAATGGATTTCAAGGTTTCCACAATGGAGCTTGGACATCGATGGAGAATCCAACAAGGGGAACAAAGTGGATGGTCGGACCATTGAGTAGTCACACATTAATACCTAATACGATATATCAAGTTACTAACTATGCCTACCATATCGAAGATTTCATCCATTCACCTAGGATTGAAGATCGATATGAAGTATTACAAGCAGGAACCTACTTAATTCACTTTCAGGCTACTTTAACGCAGATAAACACAACTTCCACGGGAACTATAGACAATGGAATTATTGAATTACTTATAAGAAAGAATGGCCAGAACATCACAGGAGGAAGGTCTAGGTTTATTACTGACTTTGTTCCTGGATACTCAACACAATTAGAAACATCAATCATGGTAACCTTAGATGTTGGCGATGATATTACTTTTCATGTACTGTCTGAGATAGATATACCAGGGAAGGAAATCAGGTTGGCACCGGGAAATTCATCAGGAGGCTTCAACACCTTGATGCGTGTACACCGAATAGATTAAAAATCCACTATAATTCCTACTAGGTTGTATAGGCTTATAATAACAAGTACCGTTAGTATTGTAATTATTATATAGGATGTTGTACTTCTAGGTAAAATACTTTTTTCTCGATCATGTCGAGAAGCTGATGGCAGTTGTATATC
>CALIQO010000121.1 GCA_938044055.1 uncultured Saprospiraceae bacterium | reverse complement strand
TCTCCTATCACAAGGATGGTATGGTTGTCGAGTTTAAGCATTATACAAATGTATGCTTTTCTACAATCTTCATAGCTTTAATTACACCATCGCGGTTCTTCAAAAAATAATCCCCAAGGGCGGGTTTTACATCCGTGGAATCGTCTAAGTTGATATTAATAGTTCCTTCTGGACCTTCTACTGTATGCGCTGCTCCTATAGATATTAAATCTTTTGCTTCTTGAAACTTCTGGTACTTAGGTCCGAATACAATGGGTATGCCATAAGCTGCAGGTTCCAGCGTATTGTGGATGCCTTTTCCGAAACCACCACCTATATATGCTGCGGTGGCATAGCGATAAGCGTATTTAAGGATACCTACAGTATTAACAATCATAGCGTTAGTTGCTGTTGATTCAATAGAGGATGTATACCGTACAGCTTGATCTATCTCTTTCTGGATAATGGAAATCATTCCTTCTGATACTTCATGCGGAAATAAGATGTGGCTCCACTGAGGATATTGAGCAATAAAGGATTTAACGACAGGGATATCTTCAGGCCAGATGCTCCCATATAAAATGACTTTTTTATCCTGGATGAAAGATTCAATGATTCCGTTTTCGAATTCAGTATCCTTATGTTTAAGAACAGAATCGATTCTTGTATCTCCTACTTTATACACTTGATTTATTCCGCTGGCTTTTAAGAATTGCAAGCTTGACTGGTGTTGGACACAGATAGCTTTAGATCGAGACCAGGATGTTTTCACCATTGAAAGTCTATTAAACCAAGAATCAGAGAAAGTAGCATTGATCCAGAAGTAGGGAATACCAGATCTGTATAATTGATGAGTGAGTTGTAACCAATGGTCATTGTTAATAAAGAACACCATGGCTGGGTCTATGGCTCTAAGGAATGGAAGGGTATCTCGACTGCAATCTCTAGGGAGGTAGCATACTAGATCTACCTTGTCTACATTGTGATACAATTCATAACCGCTGGGAGAGAAAAACGTGAGGACGAAATTGTAGGCTGTAAAACGGCCTTGTAATTCTTCTAAAAACGCTCTTCCTTGCTCATATTCCCCTGCTGAAGCACAATGAACCCATATGGATTTTTCGTTTAATTTCTCTAGGGTGAATCTGGCCAATTGTGGTTTTAATTCCTTCCTTCCTTTTACCCATGCTGTAGCTTTGTCTGAAAGAACCCACGATGCTATTCTGATTCCTAGATGATAGAATCTTATGGCGAAACGGTAGAGCAGATATTGTATTCTTATCAGCAAAGCAGATTTTATAGAATTGATATGGGTATATAGATGTAAATATAGGCCATATCTATATATTACATCAATATTAATAATTGATTGTATGGCACGGGTACTTGTAACTGGAGGAGCAGGGTTTTTGGGATCACACCTATGTGATCGCTTTATTGCAGATGGATACGAAGTCATCTGTATGGATAATCTGATTACTGGTGACTTACGCAATATTGAACATCTATTCAAGAAAGAGAACTTCTCATTCTATAACCACGATGTTTCTAAATTCGTACACGTCCCGGGAAAGCTAGATTTCATTCTTCATTTCGCTTCGCCAGCGAGTCCGATTGATTATCTCAAGATGCCTATACAGACACTCAAGGTGGGTTCACTAGGGACACATAATTTACTTGGCTTAGCTAAGGAAAAAAAATCGACTATACTCATTGCTTCTACCTCAGAGGTTTACGGAGATCCGCTAGAACACCCACAGAAAGAAAGTTACTGGGGCAATGTTAATCCCATAGGTCCACGTGGAGTATACGATGAAGCGAAGAGGTTCCAGGAAGCCATGACCATGGCTTATCATACCTACCATGGTTTAGACATCCGCATTGTAAGAATATTCAACACCTATGGTCCTCGGATGCGGGTCGATGATGGTCGGGTGATTCCAGCGTTTTTCTCCCAGGCTATAAAGGGTGAGAAGCTTACTATATTCGGTGACGGGAATCAGACGCGGAGCTTCTGCTATGTCGATGATCAAGTGGAAGGCATTATGAGGTTGCTTAAGAGTACGTATACACTACCCATTAATATAGGGAACCCGGAAGAAGTTACCATTAAGGAATTCGCTGAAGAAGTCTTAGAGATAGTAGGCAATCCTGATGCTTCCATTTCTTATCACCCATTACCGATTGATGATCCACTCAGGCGTAGACCGGATGCCTCACTGGCCAAGGAAGTTCTTGATTGGGAGCCACAGTATACCAGAGAAGAAGGTATGAAAAAAGTCTATGCTTACTTTAAAGAAGTTGTAAAGTGAAGAATTGGTATTCGGCTTGTTTTAAGAGATGAAGATCTTAGAATCTAGGGCAATAATCATCCCCTGATTCGTAATTTCCGAAATAGATTAATGAGAGTTCTAGAGAATTTAGACCGACTCTATCACTGGTGATGTCGTTGTATCCTTGGTCATAACTGATCCCTATCAAGTAATCTTTCCATTCTATTCCTAGGGATAGAATAATGGATTCTGTACCGATGCCACTCTGATTGTCGGTGAATCTCAACCATGGACCGAAATGGAGGTAACTGGAACCTTCAGGATTTAATTTTCTTCTAAAATTAGCACCGATATTTATCTCCCTGTTTATGCCTTGTAGCAAGGCAAGTGCTCTGGGTTCTATTTTCCACCATTCATTCAGGCCGAATCCATATCCGGTGTATAAGGTGAATTTTCTATCTAGCGGATTCTCAGTTATAAGATCAGGATTATTAGTCCTGTCATTTTTATAGAAAGACAAGTTAGGCTCATGGATGTGAAAAATCCCGACACCTGCATAGAACTGATCTCCTTCAGAAGGAGACATAGTAAAGTGAATACCTAGGCCCATATCGAAATACCCAAAATTATTAACGGGTAACACTTCTGATGTAGCAAGCGGATAGCCATCGACAGAATTGAATTGATCTTCGAAAAATATATCTTCATAGTTCAGATTTCTCTGTCCGAGTCCTAAATATAAGCCAGCACTTAAGTATGATTTAAGCTTAGAGTTTAATCCCTTGTGGTAGGCACCATAAGCTGAAAATTGTGTGGTATTAAAATCAAATGTACTTACCCTATCGCCAAAAAAATTAACTCCAGCAGCTACTTTATCCGAAAAGTTGGATTTTTCATTGAGCTCAATGCCCATGTCAGCCGATAAATTATATGTTCGGAATGGGTCATCTACAGCTGCTCTCCACTGGTCTCTATATCCTGCAGAAACTCGGACAAGGCTGCTTGATGTGCCGGTAAGTGCAGGATTCAATAAAAGGGGAGAAGCATAGAATTGAGAAAGGTGGGCATCCTGACCGTGCATGGTCGCTACAGCAACCAATAAAATAATCCCACTACAAATATTTTTTATCCACATACGTACGCAAATATAACGTACCACTCAAGGAATATTGCCTATTGGCCCTATTTATTCTGGAAAGGCGCTGGCATCTAAGCCCGGAATTATCTTAAGTGCATTCTTGTAGTAGAGTTTTTTAAGAATTTCATCCGGTAAGGCTAATCCGTACATTTTCCAGAATGCGTGGTAACGCTTGTAATAGGGAAAGTATTCGTCCTCGGACTCAAGAACCCTGAAATAGGTCGGGTATTCTTCTGGCTTGTAGGAATCCTTTCCAAAAAGTACTCTGTCCTGGTATTTTTCGAAAAACCGATTGGCATGTCGAGGTTGACGACCTAGTTCTGCGATAACGGCCCCTATTTCTACATATACATTAGGCATTTCATCTAGAAGACCCGCTAGTGTAGTCAGATCGTTGGCGTACCAGCCCATGTGAGCAGCTATAAAAGTTGTACCCTTGTGCTTTCTGAAGATATCATGTTGTTCTGCGATGATGGTCTCCCAGGAGGCAGGATTATTAGAATCTCTCTTTCTTCTAGGTCTCAACTTTAATTCTAGCCATCTTTCATTTAGTGAATCATGTGGTTCCCAGAAAGACTTAGGATCGGCAGAATGTATGATTACAGGAATACCGAGTTCTCCGCATTTAGCCCAGATTGGATCGAGTCTAGCATCGTTTATTTTTATCCTTTGACCATTGGAATCCATGTTAGTCATTCCCTGGCTTTTGTATATTTTCAAGCCTTTGGCTCCAGCTTCGACATCGTATTCAAGTTTTTTAACTGTGTTTTCAATCCAGTCCACTTCGTCGATCGATCTCAACTCAATATTTGTGAAAACGGCAATCCTATTAGGGTAGTTAGCATTGACATTCTTCATGATATCAAGGAGGGCTTTTCCACCTCGTCCTGAGAGATTAACCACGACTTGCATGTTCATTTCGTCCATCTCGCTTATCAGGTTGGTTAAGTCCATTTCATTCATACGCCAGTGATGGCTGTGTACATCTATAAATGGATATTTAGCGTGAGAGATGGGGTTTTCAGGCACTACTAAGGTTGATGGAGGATCGTAAGATTCGAATTCCATATTCTGACCCATAGTGGTTGAGCACCATAAAAAGGAAAGTACAATTATGTGGCTTAGAGATTTTAAAGTCATGTGCTGTGATTAATATTTCGCTTACGCAAATAGTTATTATTGGTTCCAAATCTAACTTCTACACAAGGGAAATCAGCGGGGTAGACTTAACAAAAATATTTCTTTAACCTTTCTGAGGGTGGTTTTAAGGTTATGTAAACCATTTGCGAAAGCAATATTGAGATTAAATTAAGGGATTGAGGTTACATTAATCATGGATTATCCCTTATTTTTGTGCTGATTATGACTAAAATCGCAAATATTGATCTTGGAGATTTTCCACTTCTTCTAGCACCTATGGAAGATGTGAGTGATCCTCCGTTTCGAGCCCTGTGCAAGGAACAAGGGTGTGATATGATGTATACTGAATTTATATCTGTTGAAGGCTTGATCCGCGATGCACACAAGAGTGTTCAGAAACTGGACATATACGAAGAGGAAAGACCTATAGGGATTCAGATTTTCGGAGCAGAATTGGATTCTATGAGGCGGGCTGCAGAAATAGTAGAAGAGGCGCAACCAGAAGTATTGGATATCAACTTTGGTTGTCCGGTGAAAAAAGTAGTGTGTAAGATGGCAGGAGCTGGTATACTTCAAGATATTCCTAGAATGGTAGAATTGACTAAAGCCATTGTTGATAGCACTTCCTTACCAGTAACTGTTAAGACGAGACTGGGATGGGACAGCAATACATTATATATAGAAGAAGTCGCAGAGAGATTACAGGATGTGGGCATTCATGCATTGTCGATCCATGGACGGACTAGAAAACAGATGTATAAAGGAGAAGCAGACTGGACGCTGATAGGAAAAATAAAAGACAACCCGAGGGTTCATATACCGATTATAGGGAATGGAGATATCGACAGCCCACAGAAAGCGGTAGAATACAAAGAAAGATATGGAGTCGATGGGGTGATGATAGGAAGAGCGAGTATCGGGAATCCGTGGATATTCCGGGAGATAAAGCACTATATTAAAACCGGTGAAGTACTTGCTCCACCTACACTGAATGAAAGAGTAGATGCTGTAAGACAACATCTGACTCATAGTTTAGAATGGAAAGGACCTAAGTTAGGCGTGCTGGAAATGAGGAGACACTACGGTACTTACTTTAGAGGTCTACCTGGTATTAAGCCATATCGATCCAGATTGGTTACAGAACATGACCCATCCATTATTTTCGAGACATTAGAAGAGATAAGAACAAGGTATCAATCTTACGCACTTGCAGAGGCACTATAGAGAAGAAGGAATATGGTATTTGACATAAAGCCACACGAACGCACGATTTTCGAATTGATAAGGATGACTGGTAAGCAACTGGGCTTCCCTACTTATGTTGTCGGAGGGTATGTAAGAGATAGATTGCTAGGAC
>CALIQO010000120.1 GCA_938044055.1 uncultured Saprospiraceae bacterium | reverse complement strand
GTGTGAGTGCTCGCAGCAATGGCATAGAGATAGAATTTACAGAGCCATTAAATATTACTTCTGGAAACGAACCTTCAGATTATGAAATCAGACAATGGTACTACAAGCCTACAGCAGCATATGGAGGACCTAAACTAGGAGAGCAGAAACTCTCAATCTCACAGGTTAATATCTCTGAAGACAGAAAAAGAGTGTCTTTAAAAATTGCAGGTATGAAGCCTAATCATGTAGTCTATGTCAACTTAACAAATCCATTTATTACAGATGAAAATAAGATGATCTGGACTACAGAAGCATGGTATACCATGAACAGAATTCCTAAAGGAAAGCCGGGGTTCACTAATCCAGCACCACAGATGAGGGTTAATGCTCTTACTGCTCGAGAAGTAGACGAAGGATGGAAGTTGCTTTTCGATGGAAAAACAACAAGTGGATGGAGAAGCTACAAAAAAGAAACCTTGGGCTCGAGCTGGAAAGTAAGAAATGGAGAATTGTATCTCGACGCTCAACGAAAACCAGATGGAAGCTGGGTAGCGCCAGATGGAGGTGATATCATGACAGATGTAGCGTATGATAATTACGAGTTAACGCTAGAGTGGAAGATTGCTTCTTGTGGAAACAGTGGCATTATTTTTCATGTACAAGAAGAAGGAGATTATAAGAATACTTATGAGACTGGTCCAGAGATGCAGATTTTAGATAACTCCTGTCACCCAGACACGAAATATCCTACGCATAGAGCAGGTGACTTGTATGATATGCTTGAAACCAGGTTAAAAACAGTTAAGCCTGCAGGTGGGTGGAATAAGATAAGATTGATATCTGATAATGGAAAGATGCAACACTGGCAGAACGGTTATCTGGTAGTAGAATATGATATGAAGAGTGATGCTTGGGCAGAAATGGTTTCTAGGTCCAAGTTTGCAGATTGGAAAGGATTTGGGAAGAACATATCTGGACATATTGCACTCCAAGATCACAGTGACCCAGTTTTTTTCCGTAATATTAAAATCAAATCATTATAGCGCTTAAGTAAATCAAGAATTAAAACCAACAAAAAAACATGAATCAATCAATTAACAAATCACGTCTATTTAATGCAAGTTGCGTAGCACTTGTTGTTACGGCGATGACATTTGCCATAAGGGCAGGACTACTCAACGAATTAGGTGTAGACTTCGACTTAACAGATAAGGAGCTAGGTTATATGAACATGATGGCCTTTCTAGGATTTCCTGTAGGCACCTTGATAGGAGGACCGCTCTATAATTCACTTGGCGCTAGAAAGATTATGTGGATTGCATTCATCAGTCATATTCTTGGAATCGTTTTAACAGTATTTGCCGGAGGATTCTGGACATTGTTGATTTCTACATTTTTCATTGGATTTGCTAATGGTTCTGTAGAAGCAGCTTGTAACCCTATGATAGCTAATATGTATGATGAGAACAAGACAACTATCCTTAACAAGTTTCATGTCTGGTTTCCAGGAGGTCTTGTCATAGGAACACTTGTTGCAATCCTTATGACTAAACTAGGACTAGGATGGCAACTACAAGTAGCTATTATGATTCTTCCTACGTTGTTCTATGGTTACCTTATTTTCGGACAATCGTTTCCGGATGAACCAGAAGGAGGAAAAATTGATTTCAAAAAATTATTTCCACCTATATATCTGATGATAATATTGCTTTTTATTTTAGTAGGTGCTTCAGACTTTACACTTGCAGAATGGTTTAGCGGGGAGACTGTCGGTTATGTAAAAATTGCATTGCTTGTGCTGGTCGCAGGACTGGTATATATGAAATTCGGATGGTTGTATGCACTCTTAGCATTATGTATGTCACTAACAGCAACCAGTGAACTAGGGACTCAACAATGGGTAGAAAAAATACTAGGCGAGTCAGGTGCACCTCCACTTGTAATCTTATTAATGGTAACAGGACTTATGGCTGTAGGCAGATACTTCGGAGGGCCACTTATTCATAAGTTTAAGCCAACTGGTGTATTGCTGGGTTCTGCTGTAATTGCAACCATCGGATTAGTACTTATGAGTCAATCCACAGGAGCTATGGTTTATGTTTCAGCGATTTTATTCGCTGTGGGGGTAATGTATTTCTGGCCGACAATGATCGGTGCTGCTGCTGAGTATACACCAGAAACAGGGGCACTAGGAATGTCCTTTCTAGGAGGTGTGGGAATGTTTGCAACAGGTTTGTGGCAACCCATCATCGGAGGCTGGTTAGACAAAGAGAAAGCTACTGCTGTGGCATCTGGAGTATCTGCTGAAGAAGCAGAACTAATAGCTGGGCAAGCTACGCTTGACAACATTGCTTTTTTTCCAGCTGCTTTGATAATATTGTTCGGCATATTATACGTCGTCATAAGAAATAGAAAATAGTAAAAAAGAAACAATAGCGTTTTGATTTTATGGTAGCTCCTAATCAGGCATAGTATTCTAGACTTACTTTATGAAAAAGAGTATTCCGGATAATTGAATCTTTTTCAATTTCTGGTGGTTTACTACATATCAATAATGAATATATGCCCTGGAAATGGTATACAGGTAAAGTAGTAAGAATCATCAAGGAAAGTTCTACTACAAGTCGATTCTGGATACAGACAGAAGAGAAAGTAGATTTCGAAGCGGGACAGTTCGTCACCATGGATCTTCCTATACACGAGAAAAGATTGAAGCGATGGAGAAGTTATTCTATAGCTAATGCACCTCATGAAAGCCTACTAGAATTCTGTGTAGTAAAACTAGATGGCGGATTGGGCTCAACCTTTCTGACAGAAGAAGTTACGATAGGTACTGAATTGAAATTTAAAGGGCCATCGGGGACCTTTACTATGCCTAAAAAAATTGATCACGATATAGTCATGGTCTGCACAGGAACTGGTGTCGCGCCATTCAGAAGTATGATTTCCGATATAATTTTCAATAATAAGTCGCGCAGAAAAATCCACCTTATTTTCGGAACCAGGCATGAAGAAGGCATTCTATATCGAGAAGAATTAGAACGCTGGGCAGAAAATGATTGGTTTACCTATGATGTGACCTTGTCTAGAGAGGAAAACTGGAATGGATACAAGGGTTATGTTCATGGAATATATAAGGAAGCGTATAGAGATGGGAAGGAAGAAGGTGTTCATTTTTACTTGTGTGGATGGTCTCAGATGATCGATGAGGCAGTTGTCCAGCTTATGACAAAAATGAATGTCAAGAAAGAATATATCCACTATGAACTGTATGGGTAAGAACTATTAAAGGTTTATTCCTGTTAACTTACTACATTTGTGTTCTTATAATTATTAAAAGAAAAAATTTCACAGCATGGAAACAACGACTAAAAGTCCAGTAATGCTATATACAGAGCAGACTCCTAATCCAGAGACTTTAAAGTTCGTAACGAATAGGATGTTATACAAAGGCACAGCAGATTTTAGAGAAGAA